>CABUDB010000103.1 GCA_902490245.1 uncultured Collinsella sp. | reverse complement strand
TTGGTGGTCGGGACGGTATAGATGGTGCCGTCGGCCGCGATGGGGGAGGCAGCGATGGAGAGCGTGTAATCGCCGGGCAGCAGTTTGATGCCGCGGCCGTGCTCGTCAACGTAGAGCGTTTCGCTCACAGAAGAGCCGTCGGAGTCCTGGCCACTCACCTGCACGGGGATCTTTGAGCCGGTGGAGCAGTCGAGTCCCGCGGCATGTACGCCAATTTGCACCGACATCATGGTATGGGCGTTTGCGGCAACTACGGCGGCCTGCTCTTGCTGGTATCCGTTCCAAGCCGCATAGCCCGCGCCGCCGGCGACGAGCGCGACGGCCACGACACCGGCGACCATCAGATTGCGGCGCTTGGGCGACATCTTACGATGACGAACCTCGGCTTCGTGTGCCGAGGGAGCGGACGGCAGGGGAATATCTCCCATGGCGATGGTCTCGTCGACGACTGGCGCAGAGCCCAAGCCGGGGAGCTCGCGGGTGAGCGATTCGTCGACGGGCAAGTCGCCAAGCAGGGAGGTCTCATCTCCCGCGTTGGGTTCCGGTTGGCCATTGCCCTCGTCATCGCCTTTTTCGACATCGGCTTCATCGCGAGCATCCTCGACGTCGTCGCCCGTATCCGGTATGCCATCGCCCGCCGCGTCCTGCATGTCGACGATTGTCTCGTCAAACGCAACTTCGTCCAGCGAAAACCGGTCTAGGCTCTCCAAGGCCTCGGCGCACGCCGCTGCATCTTGGGCCGCGTCCTCTTGGCCCCTCGTCTCATTTTCCATATATCCCCCAAGCTCAATATCGGGACAACAATGTACCCAAAATTAAGGTCACATAGAGCTGGCGTGCAGTCGGAAATTCGATTTTATCTGCGCGATACATTGTGAATATGTGCATGAATGCACGCGCGACAGCAAAAAGCCCCCGGAAAGCAAACGAATTGCTTTCCGGGGGCTGCGCATAACGCGAGATTACGGAGCCAAAGAGACGCGCCTGCATCCAAATGCGGACGGCAGCGAGCGCGTTACTCGGCGTGTGCGTAATCCACCTTGGCGCGGCGAGCGGTAGCCTTCTCCCAATCGCTGGTGCCCTCAAAGACATCCTGCTTGTAGGGATTGCGGCCGAGCTTCTTGGCGCGGTAGGCGATGTAGATGATCGCGGCGATGTTGGCGACCAGTGCGGCGATCGAGACCGCGGTAGCGGCGCCGGGGTCGAGCGTGGAGTGGGTCACAAAGATGGACTCCTCCTGGAAGTACGGGAACACCTGGGCAAACATGCACCAAATAGCAAGCGTAAAGGCGCGGTTCTGGATCCAGCCGCCCTTGTTCCAGATAAAGGCGGCGACGGTGGGCGCCAGCAGCAGCGCAAAGCCGCAGAACCAGGAGTGGGTGGGCAGGCAGTTGTAGGTGTAGCAGAAGTTCCAGATATCGTAGGCGATGATGTAGACCCAGGTCATGTCGGGCCACAGCATGTCGGTCTTGTCCTCGGAGGCGTAGACGCTCCACCAACCGGTCATGCAGAAGATGTTGATGATACCGGCGATGCCGTTGAACACGTTGTTCCAGCCGGCGAGCTGCGTGGCACCTTCGGAGGTGACCCAGGTGGACTGGCCCAGGACAAAGAAGTGATAGGCGCTCTCAAAGTCGGACACGACGGCGATCATGATGTTGATGGCGACGATCACAAACGGCCACGCGCGGAACCAATGCGCCTTGCCGATCTTGCCCCACTGGTACTTAATGGCAATGAAGCCCCAGCAACCGGCCAGCGCCGCGTATACCTTGGCGTAGTGGAACCAGCTGTTCTGGTACACATGGGTGGGGTTGGTGAGTGCCCACTCGGCACCCTGCGAAACGCCGATGGCGATGGCGACGCAGTAGATGGTCATGGCAAGCGGAGCTACGCCAAAGATGATTGCCGCGCCCAGCTTGGTGCGGCGGCCGACCTCGTTGAGCACGATCAGGCCGATAAAGACCATCGCCCAGCCGACCCAGTGGATAAGGGTATCGCTACCCCAGACATCGAACAGCATGCTGCTCTCCTTTCATGCGCCCGCGTCCCCTCTTCCGTCGCGGGCAGTTTGGCAAAATGTCGTCAGTTCTGGGGCTTGCGCTCCTGATACTTGGCGGTATAGCCCTCGATATGGAGCGTCGAGGCGATGATTTCCTTGACTGTCTCGTCGGGCACATCGGGGTGCGTGCGGATATACATCAGCAGCCCCATGATGAGGGTGTAGAACGTCTCGTAGACATGGTCGATGCGTAGCTCGTGATGGGCGACAAAATCCACCACGGTGGTGTCGCAGATGTACTGAGCCACGCGCTGAACCACGTTGTGCAAAAAGCCGCCGTAGAGCGCGCCACTGCTTGAGGTGAGCGTACTCGGCAGTTCGTGGCCGCTGGCGACCAGACGCTTAAAGAGCGGGGCGACGGTGTCGAGCGCGCCCTCGATATCGCCGACGGTGCGGCCGGCGTTCCACTGCTCGAGCTCGGAGATAAAGCCGTCGATCGCCTCGTCCATAACAGCGGTGACGGCGGCGTCCATATCGGCAAAGTAGTGGTAGAACAATGAACGCGTGCAGCCGGCTCGCTTGGTCACGGCCGATACCGATAGGTGGGACACGCCCAGCTCGGAGCTTACGGTGCGCACGGCATCGAGGATCTCGCGACGGCGTTCGTCGCCCGTCAGGCGCTTTGCCGCACTATCGGATGCGGGGACGGCATCGACCACAGAGGTATCTGCTGTTTTGCCGCCCATGTTTTGCCGCCTTCCATCCTCTTTTGCCTGACCGTTCGCCTAACAGTCTTGAATATTGTTGACGGTTCGTCAATACTATTTTTGACACAATGTCAACTAATGGCGGGTGAACGGCATGGGGGCATGTTCGGCCTGCAAAAAAGAGGGGCGCCGCGGCCTCGTCGGGCTGCGGCAAGAGAAGGGACAACCATGATTCTCAACGGACCGGGAATTAGCTACACCGAGCCTGACATCGGTTCGGAGTTCGTGCCGCCGCTGCCGGAGCATCCGCGCGAGGCCATCGTCAAGCTGTGCGAGCACTGCACCAACCGTCTGCTGCATCGCGACGAGCTGCTGGGCTACGAGTACTGGTCGTTTGCCGAGGCCGCAACCGACGAGCAGGCCGAGGTACTCTGCAAGATGAAGATGCGCCGTCCCTATACGCTGCCCGAGATGGTCAAGCTCACCGGCATGCCCGAGGCCGATATCGAGAAGATGCTCGACGACATGAGCTACACGGGTCTGCTCGAGTACAACTGGGAAAATCCCGAGCGCGCCAAGCAGTGGGTGCTGCCCATGCTGGTGCCGGGTTCCGCCGAGTTCCTCAACATGCGCGTGAGCCAGCTCGAGGAGCATCCGGTCTATGCCAAGTTTTTTGAGCAGGCATCCAAGGGCCCGCTGTCCAAGGCCACGCCGATGGTGCCGCCCGGTGGTGCCGGCATCGGCATGCATGTCATTCCGGTCGAGAAGGCCATCGATGCCGCGAGCACGTCGGTGCCGATCGAGCATATCGAGCATTGGCTCGACAAATACGAGGGTAAGTATGCCGCCAGCACCTGCAGCTGCCGCGCGAGCCGTCGTGTGATGGGCGAGGGCTGCGCCGACGACCCCGCCGACTGGTGCATTGCCGTGGGCGATATGGCCGACTACGTGGTCGAGACCGACCGCGGTCATTACGTGACCCGCGAGGAGGTCTACGACATCCTGCGCCAGGCCGAGGACAACGGCTTTGTGCACCAGATCACCAACATCGACGGCGAGAACAAGATCTTCGCCATCTGCAACTGCAACGTCAACGTGTGCTACGCCCTGCGCACCTCGCAGCTGTTCAACACACCCAACCTGTCGCGCTCGGCCTATGTCGCCAAGGTCGAGAAGGACAAGTGCGTGGCCTGCGGTCGCTGCGTTGAGGTGTGCCCGGCTGGTGCAGCCAAGCTCGGCCAGAAGCTCTGCAGCAAAAAGGCCGGCGGACAGGTGCCCGAGTATCCGCGCCAGGAGCTGCCCGATGCCACCAAGTGGGACCACACCAAGTGGTCGCCCAACTACCGCAACGACAACCGCATCGAGACGCATGAGTCCGGCACCGCTCCCTGCAAGACGGCCTGCCCCGCGCACGTTGCCGTTCAGGGCTATTTGAAGCTCGCGGCGCAGGGTCGCTATGACGAGGCGCTCGCGCTCATCAAGCGCGAGAACCCGCTGCCCGCTATCTGCGGCCGTGTGTGCAACCGCCGCTGTGAGGATGCCTGCACCCGCGGTCGTGTGGACGCCGCCGTGGCTATCGACGAGGTCAAGAAGTTCATCGCCCAGCGCGATCTGGATGCCGCGACCCGCTATGTCCCACCTGTGGTGACCCCGACGCGTGCCGGCGGCTTCGACCAGAAGATCGCTATCATCGGTGCCGGTCCGGCCGGCCTGTCCTGCGCTTTCTACCTGGCCGAGAAGGGCTACAAGCCCGTCGTGTTCGAGAAAAACGAGCGCCCGGGCGGCATGCTCACCTATGGCATTCCTAGCTTTAAGCTGCAGAAGGACGTTATCGAGGCCGAGGTCGAGGTCATTCGCCTGATGGGTGCCGAGTTCCGCTATGGCGTGGAGGTCGGTCGCGACGTGACGCTCGACGAGTTGCGCGCGCAGGGCTTTAAGGCCTTCTACGTGGCTATAGGCTGCCAGGGCGGCCGCCTTGCCGGTATTCCGGGCGAGGACGCCGAGGACGTGACCGTGGCCGTCGACTTTTTGCGCGAGGTCAACAGCGGCAAGATCGATGCGCTGCCCGGCCGCACCATCGTGGTGGGCGGCGGCAACGTGGCCATCGACGTTGCCCGCAACGCCTGCCGTCTGGGTTCCGAGCACGTTGAGATGTTCTGCCTGGAGAGCGAGGCGCAGATGCCCGCCAGCGAGGAAGAGCGTCGCGAGGCCATCGAGGACGGCGCACACATCAGTTGCGGTTGGGGCCCCAAGGAGGTCCATCTGGACGAGGCCGGCCGTGTGTGCGGCATCACCTTTAAGCGCTGCACGCGCGTCTACGATGACGAGGGCCGTTTTGCGCCCGAGTACGACGAGAACGACCTGCGCCGCGTCGATGCCGACCGCGTGGTCATGTCCATCGGCCAGTCCATCGTGTGGGGCGACCTGCTGGCTGGCTCCAAGGTGGAGCTTGGCCGTGGTCAGGGCGCCCTTGCCGATCCCCAGACCTACCAGACCGCCGAACCCGACATCTTTGTGGGCGGCGACGTCTATACCGGTCCGAGCTTTGCCATCGATGCCATCGCCGCCGGTCACGAGGCCGCCGTGTCCATCCATCGCTTTGTGCAGCCGGGCTCCACGCTCACCATCGGCCGCAACCAGCGCCGCTACGCCGCGCTCGACCGCGACGATGTCGTGATCGAGAGCTATGACAACGCGAGCCGTGAGGTTGCCCACGTGGACCACGAGCGCGAGAAGGCCGCGCCCTTCAGCGAGTACGTCGAGACCTTTACCGAAGAGCAGGTGCGCGCCGAGACCGCCCGTTGCCTTGGCTGCGGTGCCTCAATCGTCGACCCCAACAAGTGCATCGGCTGCGGCCTGTGCACCACCAAGTGCGCGTTCGATGCCATCCATCTGGATCGCGATCGCCCCGAGTGCTCCACGATGGTCAAATACGAGCAAAAGCTCCCGAGCCTTGGCAAGTATGCTTTAAAGCGTGCAATCAAAATCAAGTTCGGTCGTAAATAGGTAACCATGGCGGGTAAGGGGACGGCGCAGACTAGATTTCGCTGTCCCCTTGCTTTGAGTTTGCATCGCATCAACCGTTGTTGAAAGGTTTCTACCTTGCATGAATTGGGAATCGTTTATCACATTATTCGCGATGTTGAGAACGTGGCGCGCGCCAATGGCGTGCGTCGCGTTTCGAGCGTCACGCTGCTGCTGGGCGAGGTCTCGGGCGTCGTTCCCGACTTGCTGCTCGACGCTTGGCGCTGGGCGGCAGATAAAAAGTCCATCACGCAGGGCGCGGAGCTTATCGTGGAGCCCGTCGAGGCCGTGACGCATTGCGAGGCGTGCGGCCGCGACTATGCGACAGTCGAGCACGGCAAGACCTGCCCCCATTGCGGCAGTGGCGATACCTATTTGCTCCAGGGCCAAGAGGTCATGATCAAGCAGATCGAGACCCCCGACGAGGATCCGGCAGACGCTGCCCCCGGCGGCCCTTCTGACGCCCCCGACGCCGTCGACGCCGCTAACCCTCTCCACATCGTCTAGGGCTGCTCCCGCTGGGAGAAGTTTCCCTGCTGGGCGCAGACGGCGGCACAGGCA
>CABUDB010000102.1 GCA_902490245.1 uncultured Collinsella sp. | reverse complement strand
AAGGCAAGAGTCAGAAAACCGAGAATCTGGTTTGCGTTGCCGATTGCACCAACGGGTCGAGCGCCGCGGGCCAGGGCGTCCTGGTACTCCTTGACGGCCTTGATCCTCTGCATCGGCTTGAGTCGCTCGAACATGGTGTTGCCGTGCAGGTGATCGATCTCGTGCTGCAGACACACGCAGAACAGATCGCCCGAGGCCTCATAGCGAATCAGGTTGGCGTCCAGGTCATACGCCTCGACGACGACATGGTCGGGACGCTCGATCTCACAGCTAATGCCAGGAATGGATAGACAGCCCTCGCTATACGGAACGAGATGGTCGCTTTGCTCGACAATCACGGGATTGATGAGCACGTACGGGTCGTAGTCGTTCTTGTCACTGTAGTCGCAGTCGATGGTAACGAGCTGAATGAGCTCGCCGATCTGCGGAGCAGCCAGGCCGCAACCGCCGTTATCGAACATCATTTTCTTCATCTTCTCGGCAAGCGCCTCGATCGCCGGGGTGATCTCCTCGATGACGGCGCACTCCTGGCGCAGACGAGGGTCGGGCGACAGTACGATTCCGTTGGCTTCCATGGCCATCCTTTCGGTTTGTTACATCAAATCATAGGCGTCGACGTCAACGCTCACGCTCACGCCGCGCACAGAGCTCACCTCTTTGAGGCAGGCGTCGATATCATCAGAGACATGGTACCCCACGGGCGACTTCACAAGCAGATGGAAGCGGTAACGGTCCTTGGCTCTCTCGATTACACACGAAGCCGGGCCTAGCACCTGCGGCACGGCACTCCCCGCCCGCAAAAAATCGGGCGCGGCGGCATGCCAGCGGCGCTTAAGAAGCTTTGCAATGCGCCCAATGTAGTCCTGCGCGTCGTCTCGGTTTGCCGACCACACCAAGATGTTGACCAGGCGAACAAACGGCGGGTACAGCGCGTCGCGGCGCTGGTCCAAATCGTAGTCGGTAAAGATCGAACGGTCGTGCTCAGCGACGGCACGAATGACCGGATCCTCGGGCAGGTAGGTCTGGACGATCACCTCGCCGGGACGATCACCACGACCGGCACGGCCGGCGACCTGCTCCAGTAAATCGTAGGCGCGCTCCCCTGCGCGAAAATCGGGCAGCTTAAGGGCGAAGTCGGCATTGACCACGCCCACGAGCGTGACCTCGGGAAAATCGAGACCCTTTGCGATCATTTGGGTGCCCAGCAACACGGCGCAATCGGCCGCATCGAACTGCTCGAGCAGCTTTTTGTGCGAATCCTTGCCGCGCGTGGAATCGGCATCCATGCGGATGATGGCGACGTCCTCGGGCAGCATCTGGTGCAGTGCGTCCTCGATCTGCTGCGTGCCCAGCCCCATTTTTGCCAGGTAGCGGCTGCCGCACTTGGGGCAACGACTCGTGGGCGCGGGATACGGCTGCACGCGCCAGGAGGATCCGCATGTGTGACATTGCAGCGTGTGCGTGCGCTCGTGATACGTAAGCGCTGTGGAGCAGTGGTTGCAGGTGGGAACGCAGCCGCACTCGCGACACATCAGGAACGGCGCAAAGCCACGGCGGTTATGCAGCAGCACGGCCTTCTCGCGACGCTCGACCACACGCTCCAAGCCCTCCATCAAGGGTTTTGAGAACATGGAGCGGCTGCCGTGTGAAAACTCACGGCGCAGGTCGGCAATGCGGACCGTAGGCAGCACGGCGAGTCCCGGGCGCTCGGGCATCTCGACACGCGTCCAGGTAGCACCGTTGTATGTACCGCGGCGGCAGCGGTCGAGGGCCTCGGCAGAAGGCGTGGCCGAGCCCAGCACAAGTGGGCAGCGATAGCGGCGCGCCATCTCGGCCGCAACCTCGCGCGCATGGTAGCGCGGGCTGGAGCCCTGCTTGTAACTGGTCTCGTGTTCCTCGTCGATGATGATGAGACCCAGGTCGCTGAGCGGGCAAAAGAGCGCCGAACGCGCGCCGACGACAACGCGGGCAGTACCACTGGCAACCATGTCCCACTGGTCCAGGCGCTCGCCGGCCGAAAGGCGCGAGTGGAAGACCGCGACCGTCTCGCCAAAGCGCGAGCGGAAGCGGCCGACGGTCTGGGCCGTCAGCGAGATCTCGGGCACGAGCACGCAGGCAGAGCGGCCTGCCGCGAGCACGCGCTCGATAGCGGAGAGGTAAACCTCGGTTTTGCCGGAGCCGGTGACGCCGTCAACCAGCACCACGTCGCCATGAGCGTCAAGGCGGGCGCGCTCAATCTGCGCGAGTGCCTGTTGCTGGCCGTTGGTAAGGGAGACCGGCGCCTTGCCGCTTGCCGAGGACAGCGTAGTCTGCTCGCTGCAACCGCGCCAGGCACGGCGCTCCTCCACCACCACGATGCCGCGTTTTTCGAGCGCCTTGATGGTCGCCGACATACTGTTATAGAGAAGGTTGAGGTCGCGCGTCGTGACAGGACCACACTGGAGCGCCTCGATGAGTTGGCGCTGGCGGACCGCGGTCTTGGGTGGCGTGTAGTCAAAGCCTTCGGGCGTAAGCATCACCCAGCGGTTTTGGATGGGTTTGACGGCTGGACGTTCAACCGTCCACACACCGTCGTCGCCCTTGACCACACGCGGGCTGCCACCCGGAGGCAAGAACAGGCGCAGACACTCGGAAAGCGTCGCGACATACTCGCGGCTCATCCAACGTGCGATGCGGGCGGCTTCGGCGGTAAAGAGCGGTTTGCTGAGGATGGCCTCGATGGGCTTGATGCGCACCGGGTCGAGGGAGTTGTTGCCCGGCAGATCGCCCAGATCAGGCGCAATGTCGACGACATAGCCCGCGGCGGCACGGTTACCAAAGTGGACCAGGACCGTGGATCCGATCTGGACCTCGTTGGCAAGGGACTCGGGGATGCCGTAAGCAAACGGTTCCGACAGCGCACGGGTGGGGATGTCGAGGACCACGCTCGCGTAGGCGGCAGGGGGCTCGGACGAAGGCTTAGACTGAGCCGAGGCAGCGGCAGGCTTGGGCTTCACCGGAGCTTCCTCCGGTTCCGGCAAACCAAACAGCGACAGTTGTTGAGCCATACACCACCTCTAACGAACGGACCTGAAAGGGGTGGGACAAAATAATCAGTAGAGTTTGTCCCATGGCCGATACGAGTGTCGAGCTCGTTGCGTCACTCGAACATGGGACAAACACTACTGATTATTTTGTCCCAGCAACCCACTCATCGGTACAGAAACAAGAGCCCCGCTCGGGTGAACGGGGCTCGGATACATGCATTTGCGCGTCTACTACAGCGCCATCGTGCGAGCGCGGTCGATACGCGCCAGGCAGTCGTCGCGGCCGACGAGCGCCATGGTCTCGCCCAGCGGAGGGCTAACCATGTTGCCGCAGACGGCGACGCGCACGGCCTGGAACACCACGCGCTTCTTGAGGTCCATCTGCTCGGGCAGCGGCTCAAGCGCGGCGTCGATGGCCCCGGCAGTCCACTTGTCCACGCCCTCGAGCGCAGCCTTGGCGACATCCAGAATGGCGCCCATGCCTTCCTTAGCCAGGCCCTTGTTAACGGATTTCTCGTCATACTCGAGCGTCTCGGCCGTAGCAAAGATGGGAGCGGCGACGGTCACGGCGTCGGTCGGCATCTTGGTGCGCGGCTTGACGATGGCGGCAAGCGCATCAATCCAGTCCTCGCCGTACTCGACGTTGCCCTCGATGAGACCCGCCTCGTGCAGCTTGGGGACCATGATCTCATCGGCAAACTGCGCGTCGGACATGCCGTTGATGTACTCGGCATTGACCCAATCGAGCTTCTTGGGATCGAAGGTCGCCGGGTTCTTGGAGATGCGGTCGAGCGAGAACTTGCTGGCTAGGACATCGCGCGGGATGATCGTGGTCTCGCCGTCGAGCGACCAGCCGAGCAGCGCCAGGTAGTTGACGAAGGCGTCGGAAAGGTAACCGGCGTCGCGGTACTCCTCCACCGAAGTTGCGCCGTGGCGCTTGGAGAGCTTCTTACCGTCGGCGCCCAGGATCATGGAGATGTGGGCGAACGTGGGCACGGGCGCGCCGAGGGCCTCGTAGACCATGACCTGGCGCGGGGTGTTGGACAGGTGGTCGTCGCCGCGGATGACATGGGTGATCTTCATCATGGCGTCGTCGACGACGGTCGCGAAGTTGTACGTGGGCGTGCCATCGGAGCGGAAGATGACAAAGTCGTCGAGCTCCTTGGCGTCGAAGGTCACCTCGCCGTGGACGGCATCGTGGATGACGACGTCGCCGCGGTCCACGGGCACCTTGATGCGCAGGACGTAGGACTCGCCGGCCTCGATGCGGCGGCGGGCCTCCTCGGGATCAAGATCGCGGCAACGACGCTGATAGCCCTGGAAGGGGTCCTTGCGCTCCTGCGCGGCCTTGCGGTCGGCGTCGAGCTGCTCCTTGGTGCAGAAGCAGGGATAGGCCTTGCCCTCGTCCCAAAGTTTCTGGGCGGCCTGCTTGTACAGGTCCAGGCGCTCGGTCTGGGCATAGGGGCCAAAGTCTCCGCCCACCTCGGGACCCTCGTCCCAGTCCAGGCCCAGCCAACGCATGGCGCGCAGGATGATCTGCGTGTTCTCGTCGGTAGAGCGGGTGGGATCGGTGTCGTCAATGCGCAGGATGAACGTGCCGCCGTTAGCACGGGCGAAAGCCCAGTTATAGATAGCGGTGCGGGCGCCGCCGATGTGCAGCTTGCCCGTCGGTGAGGGTGCAAAGCGGACGCGAACGTCTGATGCCATGGAAATCTCCTCGATTGCAGGATGGATGTCTAACCGCACCAGTATAAAGCAACAATGCCCACCTCCGCACAAAGGGCACCGACCCAGTCATTGGGGACAGACTTAAATGACCAATCTTTGGGCAACCTGTCGGCACTTAGGCAAGGCTGCTCATTTAAGTCTGTCCCCAATGAGTAGGTGCGGAAAGGGTGTGAATGTTTGATTTACGCGCTATGATGTGCCCTTGCATAGAGAGCCCGGCGGAATGGTAACGGTCGCCGGGACACGTTTTTGAAAGGACAATCATGTCAGAAGAACTTCGTTCCATTCCACCCCAACACGGGTCCTTTGTTTTTACGTCGGAGTCGGTGACCGAAGGTCATCCCGATAAGATCGCTGACCAGATCAGTGACGCCGTCCTCGACGCAATCCTCGCCAAAGAAATAGAGCTCCAGGAGCAGGGCTACATCGCCCCCAACGGCGTGCCTGCCAACGTGGAGAACGTCCGCTGCGCCTGCGAGACCCTCGTGACCACCGGCACCGTCATCGTCGCCGGCGAGATTCGCACCCAGGCCTACGTCGACGTACAGGAAATCGCCCGCGGCGTCATCCGCCGCATTGGCTACAACCGCGCCAAGTTCGGTTTTGACTGCGACACCTGCGGCGTTATGAGCCTCATCCACGAGCAGTCGCCCGATATCGCCCAGGGCGTTGACGAGTCCTTCGAGACCCAGACCGGCGCTACCACCGACCCGATCGACCTGATCGGCGCCGGCGACCAGGGCATGATGTTCGGTTATGCCTCCAACGAGACCAAGACCCTCATGCCCATGCCGCACTACCTGGCAAGCCGCCTGGCCGAGCGCCTGGCTGCCGTGCGCCATGACGGAACCCTGCCCTACCTGCGCCCCGACGGCAAGACCCAGGTCACGGTGCGCTACGAGGAAGGTAAGCCCGTGGAGGTCACGACCATCGTCATCTCCACGCAGCACGCCGCCGAGATTGAGGACATGGGCAAGATCAAGGCCGACCTCATCGAACACGTCATCACCCCGGTCATGGCCGCCGAGAACATGCCGTGGGACAACGCGGACATCTACGTGAACCCCACCGGTCGCTTTGTCGTGGGCGGCCCCATGGGCGACACGGGCCTCACCGGCCGCAAGATCATCGTCGACACCTACGGCGGCTACGGCCGTCACGGCGGCGGCGCCTTTAGCGGCAAGGACTGCACCAAGGTTGACCGCTCCGCCGCGTATGCCGCGCGCTGGGTCGCCAAGAACGTGGTCGCCGCCGGTCTGGCCGACCGCTGCGAAGTCGAGCTTGCCTACGCCATCGGCGTTTCCAAGCCCCTCTCAATCATGGTCGACACCTTCGGTACCGCGCATGTTGCCGAGGACAAGATCGTCGAGGCCGTCGAGAAGACCTTCGACCTGCGCCCGGGCGCGATCATCCGCGACCTGGACCTGCGTCGACCGATCTACGAGAAGACGGCAGCCTACGGCCACTTCGGCCGCGAAGACGCCGACTTTACCTGGGAGAAGACCGACCGAGTCGAAGAACTCAAAGCAGCCTGCGGACTTTAAGCTAAC
>CABUDB010000101.1 GCA_902490245.1 uncultured Collinsella sp. | reverse complement strand
TCAAGCGGTCTAACGTCCGCATGATCTGCACTACCGACGATCCCGCCGATAGCTTTGAGTGGCATAAAAAGATTGCCGCCGACGACAGCTTTGACGTTCAGGTCGTTCCTGCCATGCGCCCCGATGCCGCCCTGCGCATCGAGCGCGGCCAGGAGTTCGCCGATTACTGCAAGCACCTCTCCGAGGTTGCCGGTGTTGAGGTCAGCGACTTCGAGGGCATGAAGGCTGCCATCTCCAAGCGCTACGACGTTGCCCACGAGCTGGGCTGCCGCGCTTCCGACCACGCGCTCGACTACGTTATGTACGTTCCGGCTACCGCCGACGAAATCGAGACTATCTTTGCCAAGGGCCTTGCCGCCGAGCCGCTTACCGAGGACGAGGTCCTCAAGTACAAGACGGCCTTTATGCAGTTCGTCGCCGGCGAGTATGTCCGCCTTGGCTGGGCCATGCAGCTGCACTTTGGCTGCAAGCGTGACAACAACCGCGCTATGTTCGCCAAGCTCGGTCCCGACACCGGCTACGACTGTATCTCCAACTACACGCCGTCCGACCAGCTGGCCGATTTCCTCAACTCCATCCAGGAGTCCACGGGTCTGCCCAAGACCATCCTGTACAGCCTGAACCCCATCGACAACACCATGATCGATACCGTGATAGGCTGCTTCCAGGAGGCTCCGACCGCCGGCAAGATCCAGAACGGCTCTGCCTGGTGGTTCAACGACAACGAGGTCGGTATGCGCGAGCAGCTCACGGCTCTGGCTAACGAGGGCGTGCTGGGCAACTTTGTGGGCATGCTTACCGATTCCCGCTCCTTCCTGTCCTACCCGCGTCATGAGTACTTCCGTCGCGTGCTGTGCGGCGTGATCGGCGAGTGGGTCGAGCAGGGCAAGTATCCGGCCGACATGGAGCTGCTGGGAGCCATCGTGCGCGACATTAGCTACAACAACGCGGTCCGCTACTTTGGCTTTGACCTGGATACCGTCGAGGCCTAAACCCGCATCGAATCACACCGAACTCGGGAGCGCCGTTGCCACACGCGGCGCCCCCGTTTTGCCTGCACGCTAACAGCAATCTAAGGAGAGACATCGATGGAGAACATCAGCTACGAGACGCTCGAGAAGATCGGCTACAAGGGCTACCTGCTGCCCAAGGACGCGCCCGAGAAGGTTCTGCAGTTTGGCGAGGGCAATTTCCTGCGCGCCTTCGTCGACCGCTTCTTTGACATGGGCAACGAGGCAACCGGCTGGAACGGCAAGGTTGTCATGGTCCAGCCCATCAGCGGTGCCTTTGGCTTTGCCGACGGCATTAACGCTCAGGATGACCTGTACACCGTGCTGGTGCGCGGCAAGGAGAGCGGCAACACGGTCGACGAGTCCCGTGTGATCAGCGCCTGCAGCCGCTGCCTCAATCCGTATCGCGAGGACGACTACCGCGCCATGATGGAGGTCGCCGTCTCCGACGATTTGGAGATTATCGTCTCCAACACCACCGAGGCCGGTATCGCCTACGATCCGTCCTGCAAGGCCGACGACATGCCGCCCGCGAGCTTCCCCGCCAAGCTTGCCCAGGTGCTCCACACCCGCTGGGCCGCCGGCAAGCCGGGCGTCATCGTGCTCGCCTGTGAGCTCATCGATCACAACGGCGAGGAGCTGCTGCGCATCATGAACCAGTACGTGAGCGACTGGGGCTGGGAGGACGAGTTTGCGCAGTGGATGGCCAACGACTGCACCGTCTGCACCACGCTCGTCGACACTATCGTCCCCGGCCGTATCCGCGACCCCAAGGAGGCCGCTGCCGTGGCCGAGCGCCTAGGCTACGAGGATCCCTTCCTGGCCGTGCGCGAGCCCTTCCAGATGTGGGGTATCCAGGGCGATGAGTCGCTCAAGGAGCGTCTGCCCTTCGTGAAGGCCGGCCTGCCGGGCGTCTTTGTGACCCCCGATGTCACCCCGTACAAGAAGCGCAAGGTCCGCATCCTCAACGGCGCCCACACTGCCTTTGTTCCGGGTTCCTGGGTTGCCGGCTTTGACATCGTGCGCGATTGCATGCATGACGAGACCGTTCGCGGCTTCATGAACACCATGCTCTACGACGAGGTCATCCCGACGCTTGCCGCCGATCTTGATGTCGAGGACTGCAAGGCCTTTGCCGCCGCCGTCGAGAACCGCTTCGACAACCCGTTTATCGACCACGCGCTGCTCTCCATTTGCCTCAACTCAACCGCCAAATGGCGTGCTCGCGACCTGCCCACGCTCAAGGACTATGTTGCCGAGACCGGCAACCTGCCCAAGTGCCTGGCGACGAGCCTCGCTACGCTCATTGCCTTCTATACGCAGGAGCTCGTTGCTCGCGAGGGCGATGGCCTGCACCTGCGCCGCGCCGACGGCACCGAGTACACCGCTCAGGACGATGCCTTCGTGCTCGATTTCTACGCCGCCCACGCCGGTGCAGACGATGCCGAGCTGGTGCACGACGTGCTCAGCAACGAGCAGATGTGGGGCGAGGACCTTACGCAGATCGCCGGCCTTGAGGAGTTTGTCGTCAACGCGCTTGCCGTTGTGCGCGCCGAGGGCGCCAAGCAGGCATTTGCCAACGCCCAGGCCTAAATCCTTCTGTGCGCCCGCCGGGCAACTGGCGGGCGCCCGCTGACTTCTGCTCAACCTGTAGGGTTAGGACCATTTGTAATGAACACTATCCAGATCAATCCGGCCGATAACGTGATCGTCGCGCTGTCGCCGCTTGCCAAGGGCACCGCCATCGCGGTTCCCGGGGTGGGCGAGGTCGTTGCCGCGGAGGATATTCCGCAGGGCCACAAGATGGCCGTGCGTGCCATTGCGGCGGGGGAGGACGTCGTCAAGTACGGTCTTCCTATCGGCCACGTGACGGGCGACATCCAGCCCGGTCAGTGGCTTCATACGCATAACGTCAAGACCAACCTTTCGGGCGAGGTCGAGTACGCTTACAACCCGACGCATCCGGTCGTTGAGCCGGTTGAGCCCGAGACCTTTATGGGCTTCCGCCGCGCTGACGGCCGCGCCGCCACGCGCAACGAGCTGTGGATCATCCCCACGGTCGGCTGCGTCAACGAGGTCGCACGTGCCATGTGCGAGCAGGCTCAGGATCTGGTCGAGGGCTCGCTGGAGGGCGTTTACTACTTCCCGCATCCCTTTGGCTGCTCACAGACCGGTGCCGACCATGCCCAGACGCGCCGCTTGTTGGTGGCGCTCTCGCGTCACGCAAACGCTGCGGGTGTGCTGTTCCTGTCCCTCGGTTGCGAAAACTGCACGCACCAGCAGGTACTCGACGAGCTCGGTGACTTCGATCGCGAGCGCGTTCGATTCCTCGCCTGCCAGGATGTAGCCGACGAGCAGGTCGAGGGTCACAAGATCCTGTCCGAGCTTGCCGACCTGGCCAAGCAGGCCAAGCGTGAGCCCATTCCTGCCTCCGAGCTGGTCATTGGCCTTAAGTGCGGCGGCTCTGACGGTCTTTCGGGCATTACCGCCAACCCCACGATCGGTCGCGTGAGCGATATGGTCGTCGCCCGCGGCGGCACGTCGGTGCTCACCGAGGTTCCCGAGATGTTTGGCGCGGAGAGCATTCTGCTCGATCGCTGTGAGAGCCAGGACGTCTTTAACGCAGCTGCCGACATGCTCAACGGCTTTAAGGACTACTTTATCAGCCACGGGGAGGTCGTCTATGAGAACCCGAGCCCCGGCAACAAGGACGGCGGCATTACCACGCTCGAGGACAAGAGCTGCGGCTGCGTGCAAAAGGGCGGATCTGCCCCCATCGTCGACGTGCTGCCGTATGCCGGTCAGGCTACCAAGCATGGCCTGAACATGCTGTGCGGCCCGGGTAACGACATGGTATCCACCACGGCCCTGACGGCTGCCGGCTGCCACGTAATCCTGTTCTCGACCGGCCGCGGCACGCCGTTTGGCGCACCGGCGCCTACACTCAAGGTGTTCACCAACCAGCGTCTGTGCGACCACAAGGCCAACTGGATGGACTTTAACGCCGGCGTGGTCGCCACGGGCGAGCGTACGCTCGACGAGGCTGCCCACGACCTGTACCAGCTGGTGCTAGAGACGGCGAGCGGCAAGCTTACGAGTGCCGAGCGCCGCGGCTGTCACGAGATCAGCATCTGGAAGGACGGCGTCTGCCTGTAGCGGTAAATGGGTTCGCATAGGGCGCTATTGACCATGGCCCCGTCGGGAGTGTTCCCGGCGGGGCCATGTTTGTTCTGTCTGTTCGGGCGTGTCTTTCTGAGGGTACGGGAGCGGCGAAAACAATAAACGTTCACCTAATCGACCTCAAATTTAAACCCACTCAATACCCATGTAATCGTGATTTTTTTCAAGTCAGATGTCCGTTTAACGGCAAAAAACGACCGTTCAAGGATAATATAGAAGTGAACGTTCACCTATCATACGCAATCGCGCATAATCTAGCTAAACGTTCACCCTACGAGTGGGCGATATGCAGACAGACATCGGTATGGACTCCAATGTCTTGTTACAAGACAATCGAGAAAAGAGAGGGAGCTCGATGACTAACAAGATCGGTAAAAAGCGCAAGATCACATTCTGGACGCGCTTGGGCTTTGGTATGGGCGGCATGCTCAACTCCGGTGCCCTGAGCTTTACGCACAGCTACATGGTGCTGTTCCTGTCCACGGAGTGCGGTCTGTCCGCAGGCGAGGCTGCGCTGATCAGCTCGTTCGCCATCTATCTCAACGCCATTCTGTGCCCGCTCATGGGCTTTGTGGCCGATAACTTCTACGCTACTAAGATCGGCCGCATCTTTGGCCGCCGCCGTTTCTGGATCTTGCTGGCTATCCCGATGATGGTCGCCGAGCCGCTCATCTTTGTGGCTACGCCGTTTGGTTTCCCGTACTACTTTGTGTTGTACCTGATCTACAACGTCGCGTACACGTTCTGCACCGCCAACCTGTCGCCGCTTACCATCGAGATGACCGATGACTTCAAGGAGCGTACGTACCTCACCGGCTACAAGCACCTCTTTGGTAACGCCGCCGGCTTCCTGATGGCAGCACTCGTCGGCTTTGGCTTTGGCACCTTCGGCGAGACCAACCCGTTCAGCTACTTCATTATTGCTACGATTAACGCTTCGGTCATGGCAATCTCGCTGCTGTGCGTGTACCTGTCCACGTGGGAGCACACCCCCGAGGAGGTCGCTCAGGAGAAGATCGAGAGCGTCGGCGAGGGTATCAAGAAGTTCTTCATCGACGTTGTCTCCACCTTCCGCAACAAGTCCTTCCGCAAGGTCCTGTATGCACAGGTCTCCACGAAGCTCGCTGCTGCCTGCTGGTCTGCCTGCCTGTCCTTCTTCATCGTCTACTGCCTGCAGATTCCTAAGTCCTACGAGTCCGTGATGGAGATGCCCGGCAAGGTCGTCGCTATCGTCTGCACCGCTATCTGGGTCGCCCTCATGGCCAAGAAGGGCTTCCACAAGTCTTGGTACCTGGCCAACGTCGGTTGCGCTGCGTGCATCATCGCCTACAACTACTTCGCCTTTGGTCAGATCAACGGCACCTCCACGGTCGCCATCGCCATGATCGCCTACCCCATCATCTTCGCCATCTGGAAGTTCTTCTACGTTGGCTTCCAGTATCTGCCCGATGTTCTGCTCAACTACATCCCCGATGTCGATGAGCTCATCACCCTGCGTCGTCGCGAGGGCATCTACAGCTCCGCACAGCAGCTCTGCCAGCAGATTGCCCAGGCTGTTGCCGTCAACGTATGGGCTATCGTCCTTGCTGCCTCCGGCTTCATTCAGACCGCCGGCAACAGCGACGCCGTGACCCAGCCCGCCACCGTGCCTCTGTACATCTGCGGCTACATGCTCATCGGCTGCGCCGGCTTCTTCCTGCTCGCGGCCGTCCTTGCCCGCGGCATCAAGATTGACAAGGAGCAGTGCGACATCCTTTGCGACGAGATCCACCGTGTCAAGGAGGGTGGCAAGATGGCCGACGTCAAGCCCGAGGTCAAGGCGCTTTGCGAGGAGCTCTCCGGCTTTAAGTACGAGGACTGCTTTGCCCACAACAATGTTGGCTTCCAGGACGGCAGCGTAATTCCCGCCGAGTAGGGCAGGCACATCGTCCAAACCACAGGGCCGTGCCACCGGAGATCCACCGGCGGGTACGGCCCTTTTTTAAAAACGAGTAGTATGAACTTCTGATTACATTTGAGGGAGAGACCCATGGAGACGAACGTTATCTGGCGCAATGTCCGCGCGGCCGTTATCGAGCTCGACGATGGCGGCTACTTTACCTGTGCCGATACGTGGG
>CABUDB010000100.1 GCA_902490245.1 uncultured Collinsella sp. | reverse complement strand
TAGACTTATAAAATAAGAATTGGATATATAAAATTAAATTCGGTAATGTCCCGCTAGCGGGGGACGTAGCGGCCGGGCTGGGCTCCGGTGGGCTCGCCGTCGCGTGCCGCCAGCACGCCGTTCACAAACACGGCCTTGGCGCGGCCATGTGCCTCAAAACCCTCGAGCGGCGTGTAGTCCACAGCCTGATGCTGCGTCGCCGCGCTAATGGTCCAGCGCGCCTTGGGATCCCACACGCACACGTCGGCATCGGCGCCCTCGGCAAGACAGCCCTTGCGCGGATACATGCCAAAGACGCGCGCCGGGTTCTCGCTCATCAAGCGGCACAGATCCTCGGGTCCCAGCTGGCCCTCAAAGCTCGTGGCAATCGCGACGGGACGATGCTCCACGCCGGGCCCGCCGTTGGGAATCGCGCGGAAATCATCGCGTCCGCGGTCCTTTTGCCCGTGCAGGTTAAAGCTGCAATGATCGGTCGCAATAGTATCGATCTCGCCGGCCACAAGCGCCTCGCGCAGCGCGGCACGGTCGCCGGCATGGCGCAGCGGCGGGCTCATCACATACTTGGCACCCGCAAAGCCGTCCTCGCCCTGCTCCAAGTAGCAAGTATCGTCGAGCATCAGATACTGAGGGCAGGTCTCGACATAGATGTTCTTCTGCCCGCGCGCTTTGGCAGCGCGAATGGCCTCGAGCCCCAGCTTGGTCGAAAGGTGCACCACGTTGACCGGTGCGTCGCCGGCCAGATGCGCCAGATACAGCAGACGGCTCACGGCCTCGGCCTCGCACACATCCGGACGGCTGAGCGCATGTCCCTCGGGCCCATGAATCCCCTGCTCGTACACGCGCTTCTGCAGCTCGTTCACGAGCGTGCCGTTCTCGCAATGCACGCACAGGATACCGCCCACGCGCTTGAGCACCTCCAGCACCTCGAGCGTCTCGGCATCGTCCAAGCGCAGGTGGTCATAGGCAAAGTAGGTCTTGAACGACGATACGCCCGCCTCGCGCATGGCCGAAAGATCAGCGCGGTTGCGCTCGTTCCACTCGGCGAGTGCCATATGAAAGGCGTAGTTGGCCGTGCAGGTTCCGGCGGCGCGGCGATGCCACTCAGCCAAGGCATCGGGCATGGTCACGCCGCGATCGGCCGTCGCGTAGTCCACGATGGTCGTCGTACCGCCGCAGGCAGCCGCACGCGTACCGGTCTCAAAGCTATCGGCTGTCCAATCCATGCCGGTCCAGCACTGCATGTGCGTGTGGCCGTCGATAAAGCCGGGAAACACCCAACAGTCCGTGGCGTCCTGGACGGCATCGCCCTCGGCCGGCTCAATCGCCGCGGCGATCCGCACGATCCTATCGCCATCCATGGCAAGATCGGCGCGGCGAAGCCCCTGGGGCGTCACGAGCGCGCCGTTTTTGATGATGATCATGTTGCTCCTTATTGATTAATACAGTTGGCCACGCGATCAAAATACGAGCAGGCCGCGATATGCTCCGTTATGCGCCGTTGCCCCTCGGCGGTATCGACATCCCACAGCTCATAGGCACGCGCCTCGACCAGCACCACGTCGGTACGGTCCTTGAGGATCGAACCGCCGCCGTCCCTGCCCTCAAGACACATAAGTGCATCGAACAGCTCCGCCGGAAAGAGCACCGGGCTCGAAGGCTCACCGTTGCACGCAAGACGCACCGGTTGCTTGCGGCCACGCTCGTCAAATGCACGAACCATAGCCTCAAAAGAATCCGAACTCACGAGCGGCTGGTCGCCCGGCAAAAAGAGGCAACCCTTCCAGTTGCGTTCGACTCCCCACGAAAGGCCCGCACGGACGCTTTCGCTGCGCAGCTCGCCATCGTGCAGCACGCACGGGCAATGCTTGTCCTCGCAAATCTGAGCGACCTCGGGCCAACGCGTCGAAACCACGACGTCAAAGCCCCGGGGAACCGAATCGATGGCCCGGGCAATCAGCGGCTTGCCATAGATATCGACGACCATCTTGTTGGAGCCAAACCGCTTGCCCTCGCCCGATGCCATAATGACGCATCCAAGTTTCATGGTGATACCTCCCCTGAAACCATCGTACACATAACTCGCGCCGCGGGCATCCACATCGAAAGCGCTTATCCCGCACGCCCACGATGCAAAAAGGGGGCACCCCGCCGGTTGGCAGAGCGCCCCCTTTACATGGCTTACCTCAGCCCGGCTTTAGGCCTGGAGCCAACGGGCGGTGTTGCGCTCGTCGAGGGCCTTGAGGGTAGCGGCGGGATCGGCAACCTTCTGCAGGAACATCATGGCTGCGATGGCGTACGGCTTGTAGCTGGCCTCCTTGTACATGCCCACGCGGTGCATGTCGAAGACGTCGGCGTTAACCTCGCCGTGCTCGCAGGAGACACCGGAGATGTCGGCGGGCAGCGGGTGCATGAAGATGGTGTCCTGGCCGTTGGCAGTCTTCTCCATGAGTTCGGTCGTGGAGCACCAGTCCTGATGGGTGGCGTTCTGGGCGAGCAGCTCCTTCTCGAGCGCTGCGATGCCGGCGTCATCGCCCTCGGCGTACAGGTTGGTACGCTTCTCCATGGCGGCAAACGGAGCCCAGCTCTTGGGGATCACGATGTCGGCGCCCTCGAAGGCCTCGGCCATGGTGTTGACCTGCTTAAAGGTGGTGCCGGACTCGGCGGCATAGCCCTTGGCGCGCTCGACGACCTCGGGCATGAGGTCGTAGCCCTCGGGGTGGGCCAGGGTGACGTCCATGCCAAAGCGGGGCAGCAGGCTGATCAGCGACTGCGGGCAGGACAGCGGCTTGCCGTAAGAGGGCGAATAGGCCCAGGTGACGGCAACCTTCTTGCCCTTGAGGTTCTCGAGGCCGCCAAACTCGTTGATGAGGTAGAGCATGTCGGCAGAGGACTGCGTGGGGTGATCGGAGTCGGACTGCAGGGAGATGAGCGTGGGACGGTGATCCAGAACGCCGTCCTCGTAAGCCTGCTGCACGGACTCGGAGACCTCGGCCATGTAGGCGTCGCCCTTGCCGATGTACATGTCGTCGCGGATGCCGATGACGTCGGCCATGAAGGAGATCATGGTAGCGGTCTCGCGGACGGTCTCGCCGTGAGCGATCTGGGACTTCTTCTCGTCCAGGTCCTGCAGCTCAAGGCCGAGCAGGTTGGCGGCCTTAGAGAAGGAGAAGCGCGTACGGGTGGAGTTGTCGCGGAACAGGGAGACGGCCAGGCCCGAATCGAAGATCGTGGACGAAACGTTGTGCTCGCGAAGCGCGCGCGGAGCGTCGGCGACGATGTAGAGAGCCTTAAGCCCATCGGTGGTCTTGTCCCAGGTGTGCAGGAAGTCGCTGCCGTACATACCCTTAAAATCGAGGCCGTTCAGCTGCTCGACGAGCTCGGTAAACTTAGCGTCCATGGAAATGTCCTTTCTAAAGATGAAACGATCGCAATGAGTAGACGTGCTCCGGCATGCGCGTGTGGCTAGAACATGCAGAGCACCATGACGAGGACCCGCCACCGTTGAGGAAGCATGGGAGATAACGACCGCGGGCCCAAAGTCAACAGGGGTGCCGGGGACACGAGCGGCCCCCGGCTCAACAAAATCGAGGAATGGGACTAATCGATCTTGTTGTTGGTCAGACCGGCGCGGAACACGGTGGCGTCGCCATCGGCCTTGCTCGGATCGTAGAGGTTCAGGGCAGCCACGTACATGGCGGCAGCGGTGACCAGGTCGTCCTTGTAGGTGACCTCGTTGGGAGCGTGAGCCTGAGACTCGGCACCCGGGCCAAAGCCCACGCAGGGGATGCCGTAGCGGCCCTGGATGGAAACGCAGTTCGTGGAGAAGGTCCACTTGTCGCACAGCGGACGACCGGTGCGCTTGTCCATGCTGGGCTCGCAGCCGATGCGCTCGTCACCGAACATGGCCTTGTGGGCGTCGACGAGGGCCTTGACGTGCGGAGCGGTCTCCTTGTTGATCCACGTGGGGAAGTAAGCCTCGGTCTCGTAGACCTCGCCGGTCCAGGACGGACGGTCGTACATGTACATGGAGACCTTCACGTCGTCGCCGTACTTCTTGGCTGCCGGCAGGTTGCGGATCTCGTCCAGGCAGGACTCCCAGGTCTCGCCGGCGGTCATGCGACGGTCGATGGAGATGGCGCAGGAGTCAGCGACAGCGCAGCGGCTGGGGCTGGTGTAGAAGATCTGGCTGACGGTGCAGGTGCCGCGGCCCAGGAAGCGGGCGTCCTCGAAGTGCTCGGGGTTGTACTTGGGGTCGAGCATCTTGACGAGGCCCTTGATGTCGGTCGACTCGTCGCAGCCGTTGTTGTTGAGAGCGCGGACGTCGGCGATGATGTCGGCCATCTTGTAGATGGCGTTGTCGCCGCGGTCGGGAGCGGAGCCGTGGCAGGAGGTGCCGTGAACGTCGACGCGGATCTCCATACGGCCGCGGTGACCGCGATAGATGCCGCCGTCGGTGGGCTCGGTGGAAATGACGAACTCGGGCTTAATGCCGTCCTTGTTGTAGATGTACTGCCAGCACATGCCGTCGCAGTCCTCTTCCTGGACGGTGCCGACGACCATGATCTTGTAGCCCTCGGGGATGAGGCCCATGTCCTTCATCATCTTGGCAGCGTAGGTAGCAGAAGCCATGCCGCCCTCCTGGTCGGAGCCACCGCGGCCGTAGATGATCTCGTCGGTCTCGTAGCCCTCATAGGGATCGGCATCCCAGTTCTCGATGTTGCCGATGCCAACGGTGTCGATGTGAGAGTCGATGGCGATGATCTTGTCGCCCTCGCCCATAAAGCCCATGACGTTGCCCAGGCCGTCGACCTTGACCTCGTCATAGCCAAGGCTCTCCATCTCGGCCTTGATGCAAGCGACAACCTCACCCTCCTCGCAAGACTCAGAGGGGTGAGAGATCATAGCGCGCAGGAAGCGAGTCATATCAGCACGATGAGACTCAGCAGCAGCCTTGATAGCGTCGAAATCGAGTTCTTTAGCCATTGTTCATAACCTTTCAAACGAAGGAATCTACCTGTGAGGTGGCGGAGCGATACCTATTCACTCCGCCCTAACGATTAGCAAGTGGGATATTCGCCTTCCCAAACAATACGGCGATACTGGTCGGGATCCGTATCGCCCTCGGTGGAGAAGCAGAGCACGGAGCTCGTCTTGTCCAGGCCGATGAGCTCCTTGAGCTCGGCGTACTCGGGATCGAGCATGAGAGTCTCGACCAGGCCGGTGGTCACAGCGCCGGACTCGCCGGAGATGACGCGCGGGTCGCCCTTCTCGGGAGCGCCCAGGGTGCGCATGCCGCGAGCGGTGACCCAGTCGGGGCAGGACACGAAGGCAGTGGTGTGGTTGCGCAGGATATCCCAGCCCAGGATGTTGGGCTCGCCGCAGCACAGGCCGGCCATGATGGAGGGCATGTCGCCGTCCACGATGCGCGGATCGCCGTCGCCGGCGGCAGCGCCCTTGTACAGACAGGCGGCAGGCGCGCACTCAACCACGACGAAGGTGGGCGGGTTATCGGGATACAGGTTGGTAAAGTAGCCCACCACGGCGCCGGCGAGCGAGCCTACGCCAGCCTGGACAAACACGTGCGTCGGGCGGTTGATGGCCATCTCGCGCAGCTGCTCGGCAGCCTCGGAAGCCATGGTGCCGTAGCCCTCCATGATCCAGGACGGGATCTTCTCGTAGCCCTCCCAGGCGGTGTCCTGAACGATGACGCCGCGCTCGCAGGCGTCGGCCTCGGCGGCGGCCATGCGCACGCACTCGTCATAGTTGACCTCTTCGATGGTCACCGTGGCGCCCTCGGCGGCAATGTTATCGAAGCGGGGCTTGGTGGAACCCTTAGGCATGTGCACGACAGCCTTCTGGCCCAGCTTGTTGGCAGCCCATGCCACGCCGCGGCCATGGTTGCCGTCGGTGGCGGTAAAGAAGGTGGCCTGGCCAAAGTCCTTGGCCAGCTGATCGGAGGTCAGGTAATCGAAGGTGCAGTCGGCAACGTCCTTGCCGGTCTCGTCGGCAATGTAGTTGGCCATGGCAAACGAGCCGCCCAGAACCTTAAAGGCGTTGAGGCCAAAGCGATAACTCTCGTCCTTAACGCACAGGTTGGACAGGCCCAGACGCGCGGCCTGGCCGTCCAGGCGGGCAAGCGGAGTGACGGTGTACTGGGGGAACGACTGGTGGAAGGCGCGGGCCTTCTTCACGTGGTCGAGACTCATGATTCCCAAGTGCTTGTCATCGCTCTTGGGCATCGTGTTGCCCGCCCACTGGATCTTATCGGCCATACGGTGAACTCCTTAAGTTCTCTCTTGCCGGCCCCCGCATACGCGTTTCAGCCCATTCCCATTCATGCGGCTGAACT
>CABUDB010000099.1 GCA_902490245.1 uncultured Collinsella sp. | reverse complement strand
ATAAGCCCCTGTCTCTGAGCAATGACCAGTGCGCTTTTGTGCGTATTTGCGTGCGTTGGATTGCGTGAATATGCGTATAGATGCGCCGTTTACGGGGCAAAAATGACCATTTAGCGATGAGATACGCAAAAACGCGCACAGACACGCGTGTTTGTGCGAATATAGAGCTGTCCGAAATGCAAGACGTTCTATGACACAGGAGGTACATGATGACAGATTCCAAGCGGGTTCCACTCGACTCCGCGGCAGCAGCAAAGGCAGCGTTCGCTTCGGTTCAGGACAAGCCGTTCCCTAACGATATTTTTACGGCCCCCGAGCTCCGCTGGGCCGTGATCGGTTGCGGTGTTATCGCCAACCAGATGGCCCAGTCTCTCGCTCTTGCCGGCCGCAAGCTTGCGGGCGTCGCCAACCGTACGCTGTCCAAGGCTCAGGCTTTTGCCGAGCAGTATGGCATCGAGAAGGTCTATGAATCGGTTGAGGACCTCTACGCCGATCCGGGCATCGACGCCGTCTATATCACCACGCCGCACAACACGCATATCACCTATCTGCGTGACGCGCTGGCCGCCGGCAAGCACGTGCTCTGCGAGAAAGCCATTACCCTCAATTCCGCTGAGCTCGACGAGGCGCGTGCCATCGCCGACGAGCACAACGTCGTCCTCATGGACGCCACCACGGTGCTTCATATGCCCTTGTATCAAGAGCTGCGCCGTCGCATGGATGCCGGCGAGTTTGGTCGCATGAACCTCGCCCAGCTCAACTTTGGTAGCTACAAGGAGTACGGCGATCTGACCAATCGCTTCTACAACCGCAACCTTGCTGGCGGTGCCATGCTCGACATTGGCGTGTATGCCCTGTCCGTCATGCGTCTCTTTATGGCAAGCCAGCCCATTGAGGTCGTTTCGTTGGGCAACACCTGTGAGACCGGTGTTGACGTTGCGGGCGGCATCGTCTGCCGTAATGCCGAGCAGCAGCTGGGTGTTGTGAGCCTCACGCTCCACTCCAAGCAACCCAAGCGCTCGATTATTAGCTTCGATAAGTGCTATATCGAGGTCAACGAGTATCCGCGCGCCGATCACGCGACCATCGTGTGGACTGCGGACGGCCACCGCGAGGAGGTCCACGCCGGCACCGAGGCTTACGCCCTTTGCTATGAGATGGCCGATCTTGAGAAGGCCGTTGCCGGCGACGACTCTAAGCGTGAGCTTCTGGGCTATGCTTCTGATGTTATGGAGCTGATGACCAAGCTACGCGCCGACTGGGGAGTCGTGTACCCCGAGGAGGAGTAAGCGATGCTAGCGGAAGATAGGCTCAACGCGATCGTGTCGATGGTTCAGCAGGCCGGCTCGGTTACCGTGCCGGAGCTTGCCGAAGCCCTGGGCGTGACGGCGTCTACCATTCGGCGCGACCTGCAGACGCTCGACCGAGCACACCGTATCGCCAAGGTGCACGGAGGCGCGACAAGTCTGGAGCGCGCGCACGTGACGCGCGACCTGACGCTTAATGAGCGTAGCGACCTCCATAACGACGACAAGGAGCGTATCTGCGCCCGTGCGGCGGCACTTGTGGAGCCCGAGAGCTTTGTATACATCGACTCGGGTTCGACGACGCTCAGGCTCATCGAGCATCTTCCACACCTTGAAGATGTCACCTATGTGACCGATTCCGTGCTCCATGCTCAACGCCTTGCTTTGCGTGGCATGCATACCGTGGTGCTGGGTGGCGAGCTCAAACCCGAGACCGAGGCGCTCGTTGGCCCCGATGCCTTGGCAACCTTAGACCGCTACAACTTCAACTGTGGCTTTTGGGGCTCTAACGGCATTGCCGCCGAGCAGGGCTTCACGGCGCCCGATATCGAGGAGGCGCAAGTAAAGCGTATCTCGATGCGCCATACGGCCAAGCGCTTCGTAATCTCGGACGCCAGTAAATTTGGCATGGTGGCGCCCGTCAAGTTCGCGGACTTCCGCGATGCAACGATTATCACCGCGGGCGAGGTGCCCGCCAAATACCAGGCGATGGAAAACGTCATCACGGTCTAGCAACGGGGCGAAGTAAGGCCAAAACCATTTAGCTTTCTCAATAGAAAAGCGGCAACATCCATTACGGGCGTTGCCGCTTTTGTTGTCTGCCGGTTTGTCTAAGTCTGTAACAACTAGACCGTTAAAAGCGGGCTAGATGTTACAGATTGAGATTGCTTGGGGCGACGCTGATGGTTTGTCTAAATCTATAACATCTGAGGCTGATTTTGCCGAGTTACTGTTACAGATTGAGATTTTCCCGTTGAGGAGGTTTCGAATGTCTCGATCTGTAACAGATAGACCGGAAAACGGATTCTAACTGTTACAGATCGAGACGTTTTGGGACCGCGGCTGAGCCATTGCGGCAAAACCACCGCGAAGGTGCCTGTCCCCATTGTGGTGGTTTAGGGCTCCCAGGGGCAGGGGGCTTCGATGTGGATGTGCTCGCCGGTTACGGGATGCGTAAAGGACACGCTGTGGGCGTGGAGCATGAGGCCACAAGGACGCGGCGTCCCGTACAGGTCGTCGCCCACCAGGGGATGGCGCTCGCTCGCCAGGTGCACGCGAATCTGGTGTTTGCGGCCGGTGAGCAGCTCGACATCGATATACGAGCGCGTGGGCAGGCCGCGGCGGCTCTTAAGACGCTTGAGCACCTTCACGCGCGTCTGAGACGGCTTGCCGCTGGCGCCAACGCGCATCTTGCGGCTATCGTGGCGGTCGCGGGCGATAGGCTTGTCGATGAGCTTCTCGTTCCAGTCGATTTTGCCCTCGGCGAGCGCCAGGTAGTGCTTTTCGAAAGCGTGGTCGATGACCATCTGGTCAAAGGCGGGCTGCGTCTGCTTGTCGAGCGAGAACAGCACCACGCCGGTGGTGTCGCGGTCCAGGCGGTTGAGCGGCTGCATGTCGGTCGCGGCAAAGCCGTCGCCCATCGCCAGCAGCAGGTCGCTGGCGTAGTCGGTAAGTGTGCGCTCGCCGGTGCCGTCACCGTGGACGATCATGCCAGCGGGCTTGTCGATGGCCATGAGCCAGGCGTCGCAGTAGAGGACTTGAGGTTCTTCGTTCACGTGTAAGCCTTTCGGTTAGCTAATTCCCACAAACATGCAGCCCGAGGTGGCGCCGCGCAGGCGGGCGGCGGGCTTGCGGCCGGCCTGCGCTGCTTCGACGGCGCGACGGACGCGGGCGACGGCACGGCCCACCTCATTCGTCTCGAGCAGCGTTCCGTCCACCATGAGACGACGCACGCCGGCATCGAGCAGCTGAGGAACTTGCGGCGTGAGGTCGATGGGGTAGGCATCGTACAGGCGAGAGCGGCCGTGGATGTCGGTGCGGACGGGCATGACCTTGCCGTCGATATTCTTGAGCGAGAGCTTGCGGGCACGCAGGCGGCAGTTGGCACAATCGTGGATACAGCCGTTGGCAACCTGCAGAATGCAATGCTCGCTTGTCATGACGCGCGGGCGGCCAAACACGGTGATGCCCAGGGCTGCGGGCGCGGCGGTGCCAAGCGAGATAATCTCGTCGAGCGTGATCTCGGGCGAGAGCCAAAACGCGCCGGCTCCGCGCTCGGCAAGTGCCTCCATGCAAGGCGTGTTGTGCACCGGCAGGCAAGAGCGAATCTCGGCCGTGGCGCCAACCTGCGCGGCTACGGCGAGCTCGGAGATATTGCCGACGGCGACGGTGGCTCCGGCATTGATCCAGGGATCGACGCGCTCGTGGTCGGCGGCGCGGCAGACCACGTCGAGTACGGGCACGATACCCTGCTCAAATGCATCGGCAGGGGAGAGCTCGGCCGCATCGAGTGCGTCGGTAGTCATGTAGATGCGCGTGGCGCCCTCGGCATGAGCGGCTTCGGCGGCTTCGAGCGAGGTGACGGTGGCGCAGATCTGCGGCTCATCGCGGTAGTGCTCGGGCATGGGGCGCGTGCACTTGTCGAGCACCGGCATCTCAAGCGTGCGAGCACGCTCTTCATATGGCGCCAGAATGGCCTCCTCCAATGCTTTACAGGCGGCGGCGCGCACCTTGTGCACGGCGGAGAAGCCCATACCGCAGCCGGCGTCGAGCGAAACGTCAAAGCTCGCTGCCTCAAAGGGCGAGGAGCCCATGCGGCCCACATGCTCAACCAGGTCTGCCGCCTCGACGGCGCGGGTCTTGGCGGCCTCGACGGTAAAGCCCGTGGCGGTGGCGGTGAGCGCGGGGTTGTCACAGCAGGTGAGTGTGACGGTAAACGGCTCGCCCAGGCGCGCCACGACGGATACGTCAACAGCTCGGCGGCGCAGCACATCGCGCTTGAGCGCGGTGCCGGCGGCGTCGATGGCACGCTGACTGCGAATCACGCGGACGCGGCAGCCCTCGGGCATGCTGCGGGGCACGCGACATTCGATGATGTCACCGGCGGCGGCATCATCGGCGGCAATGGTGGTCAGGAACTGGTCAAACTCGTTATCGTGGCGAAGCTCCAGCAGGTCGCCCTTGCCCACGGGCTCAAACAGCTCAATGCGGGCGATGGCGGCGCGGCGACGGCGGTCGTCGGGTTTGAGGCCGCACACATCGCGGTTGGCCAGACGGCTGCCCAGCACCGTGCCAACAATCTGACCGCGGTTGTTGGAGCGCTCGTAGCTCATCATCTCGTCGCCCGAGGTGCCATCCTGGTAGGCGTGCGTAAAGTCGCGATTAAAGCAGCGTTTGAGCTGGCGCTGGCGGGCGGCATTCTCATCCTTAGAGGTCGAAACATCGGCAAGCATGTCATCAATCTGATGACGATACACGTCGACGATGGAGTACACGTAATCGGGTGCCTTCATGCGGCCCTCGAGTTTGAGCGACGCGGCGCCGGCGCCGTACAGACGGCGAACGAGCTGCGAAGTGTTGGTGTCGCGCGGGCATAGAGCGCGCTCGCGACCGGCAGGGGAGAGCGTACGTCCGTTCTCGTCGATCAGCTCGTAAGGCAGGCGACAGGGCTGAGCGCACATGCCGCGGTTGGCCGAGCGGCCCGCCATGGCAAAGCTCGACAGCAGGCATAGGCCCGAGTAGCAAAAGCAGATGGCGCCGTGGCTAAAGACCTCCAGGTCAACGTCGGGCGCGGCATCGTGAATGGCGGCGATCTCGTCGATGGAAAGCTCGCGCGAGAGGGTCACGCGGTCGGCGCCCTGCTCGCGGCACCAGATAGTCCCGCGGTCGTCATGGATGTTCGCCTGGGTCGAGATATGTGTCTCGATGCCGGGCATGGTGCGTTTGACCTCAAAGAACAGGCCCCAGTCCTGGATGATGAAGGCGTCGGCGCCCAGCGTGGAGCAGCGATGGATGAGTTGCAGTGCATCGCCCATCTCGGACTGCTTGATGACGATGTTGACCGTGACGTAGACGCGCGACCCGGCTAGATGCGCGGCGCGGCAGGCTTGCTCAAAGGCCTCGTCGGTAAAGTTGGTGGCCTTGCGGCGGGCGTTGAAGCTGCCCATGCCGCAGTAGATGGCGTCTGCCCCGGCGGCGAGTGCGGCGGCAAAGGGCTCGGGCCCTCCGGCGGGCGCCAAAAGCTCGGGTCTGCGGTTGATGGTTCGACTGGCGGTTGCGGTCATATCCTGCCTTTCAAAATGCTCAGATATTCAAAAGTATAGTGGTGCTGTTGCGGCGGACGAGCCCTGTGGCCCAAGCAGGATAAAGTCTTCAGGCAGGTCGCCGGTCGTGCCGTTCAGCGGCCGACAGACGCCGTTGGGCGATAAAATATTCTCGCAACGTGATAATAATCTTGCATCGCGCGGAAACCTTGAGTACTATCCCAATCAAGCGCGGTGTTCAGACCGAACTGTGCCTCCCGGTGTGAACGCCGCGCTCACGCTCTCTCAACTGATCGTAAGGAGATAAACATGAGCAAGACCGTCGTGTCTTCCGATAACGCACCCGCAGCCATCGGCCCGTATTCCCCCGGCATCCAGACCGGCAACATGGTGTTCCTGTCCGGCCAGCTGGGCATCGATCCCGCAACCGGCAAGATGCCTGAGGGCGTCGAGGCCCAGGCTAAGCAGTCCCTTGCTAACGTCGAGGCCCTGCTGACCGCTGCCGGCGCCACGTTTGCCGATGTTGTCAAGACGACGGTCTACCTGGCCGACATCGCCGACTTCGCCGCCGTGAACGAGATCTACGCCTCCAAGTTCGAGGCCCCGTTCCCCGCGCGCAGCGCCTTCCAGGTTGCCGCCCTTCCGGCCGGCGGTCTGGTCGAGATCGAGGTCGTCGCCGCCCTCTAAGGCGTTGGCAACAACTAAACATGACATGCAAAAAGACCCTGCAGCGCGTGCGAGCTGCAGGGCAGAACCATCGAATTCAACGACGATTTTCAAGATATTCCGGTGAGTCACCGT
>CABUDB010000098.1 GCA_902490245.1 uncultured Collinsella sp. | reverse complement strand
GACTTGACCGAGCGAAAACCTTGCGCCTGGCCTTTGGCTGCGCGGCCGGATGGTGGAATTGTGTACAGCCCGGTTTTCCGTTGACCGACGCCGGGGTCCCCGCCATAATACTTTCAGTTCACGCACGAATCCGCTGCCAGAGACAGCCGGTGCAAACGGGCATCGCCCGCGAGCTTAATGGGATATCCCGCCAGCCGAGGTGGTCGAGTAGATATGTCTTCTCGCCCCCGTCGCTCATGCAGCGCGGGGGCTTTCTTTTTGGACATGCCCCCGTCACGTCCTTGTGGCGGACCGTGCCCGGAAAGAATTCGAGGAGGTGTAATTCATGCCCCAGCAGTACAAAATCGACAAGGTTGCAGAGATCGAGTCCCGTATCGCCGAGAACGCCGGTCTGTTCGTCGTCAACTACAACGGTCTGACGGTTAAGCAGGCTCAGGAGCTGCGTCATCAGCTTCGCGAGTGCGGCGCCGAGATGAAGGTCTACAAGAACAACCTGGTCAAGATCGCTCTCAAGAACCAGGAGCAGCCCGAGCTCGACGAGATCCTCGCCGGCCCCGTCGCTTATGTGTTCTACGAGACCGAGCCGGTCGAGGCCGCTAAGGCCCTTAAGGACTTCTCCGCTAAGTCCAAGGGCGTCCTTGAGATCAAGGGCGGTATCTCCGACGGCAAGGCCGTTTCCGCTGATGATGTTAAGGCTATCGCCGAGCTGCCCACCAAGGATCAGCTTCTCGGCCAGATCGCCGGTCTCATCTCCGGTTTCGCTCGCGACATCGCTGTCTGCGTCAACGGCGTTTCCTCTGGTCTCGCTCGTTCGATCCAGCAGGTCTCCGAGCAGAAGGCAGCCTAGTCGCTGTTTTCACCCGCGGCGGCAACGCCGCACCCCTGGCGCATTCGCGCCGTGTTTTAACTGATCTCCGTGCACAGACACGGAAACCGAAAGGACTTAGAAATGGCTAAGCTTACCACCGATGAGATCATCGATGCTCTTAAGGAAATGACCCTTCTCGAGGCTTCCGAGCTCGTTAAGGCTATTGAGGACACCTTCGGCGTTTCCGCCGCTGCTCCTGCCGCTGTTGTCGCCGCTCCCGCTGCTGGCGCTGCTGAGGCCGAGGAGAAGACCGAGTTTGACGTCGTGCTCGAGGGCTTCGGCGACAACAAGATCCAGGTCATCAAGGCCGTCCGTGAGCTCACCAACCTTGGCCTGAAGGAGGCCAAGGAGGTCGTCGAGGGCGCTCCCAAGGCTGTTCTCGAGGGTGCCTAGTTTGCCAAGAATGATGACGTCTAGGCTGCCAATTAGAAGCTCGAGGCTGCTGGCGCTGCTGTCACCCTCAAGTAATCAGGCTTTCTCGCCAGATTTCTTTGCAGACGGGGTTCGCATTGCGAGCCCCGTCTTTTTTGTTTTTCGGTCCCTCGGCATCGGTTGCTCAAACTGCCATGTTCTGTGATTTGCGTCGTATCGGGTGCCCTGCCGTTGGGCAATAAAATTGCACCATTCGAGCAATAATTTGCGTTGACCTGCTGAAGAATTGTCTCTGCCTTGTAGCGACATATAGTTCCAGCGGTAAGATGCTTGGGTATCGCAATTTGGTCTGCGGCTGTGTGCCGCACGCATGGGGCGCTTTTGCGCCTGCGAAAGGATCTTTGAATAACATGAAGGCAATCATCCCCGCCGCCGGTCTTGGCACGCGTTTTCTGCCTGGCACCAAGTGCACGCCCAAAGAGATGCTGCCGGTGCTCGACAAGCCCGTCATTCAGTACGTCGTCGAGGAGGCACTCGACCCCGAGGAGGTCGACGACGCCATCATCGTTACTTCTCCCGGTAAGCCCGAGCTGCTGAACTACTTCCAGCCCGACCGTTCGCTCGAGAACCTGCTGCGCGAGCGCGGCAAGAACGCCTATGCCGATGCCGTCGCCCACGCTGGCGGTATGCCGGTCGACTTCCGTTATCAGTACGAGCCCAAGGGCCTCGGCCATGCTATTCGCTCTGCTGCCGACGCCGTGGCAGGGGAGAACTTCCTGGTTCTTCTGGGCGACTACGTTGTGCCTAACCGCGATATCTGCGACAAGATGCTCGCCGTTTCCAAGGAGCACGGTGGCGCTTCGGTTATCGCCGTCGCTGCTTGCTCGCCCGAGGAAGTCAGCCGCTACGGCGTTATCGCCGGCGAGCGCGTCGGTTCGCTCGAGGGCGCCGAGGACGTTGCCGATGCCGAGCCGGGCGCTGTCTGGCGTATCGGCGGTCTGGTTGAGAAGCCCGCTCCCGAGGCTGCTCCGTCCAACCTGTACATCGTCGGTCGCTACCTGCTGAGCCCGCTGGTCATGGACCTGCTGGCAGATCAGCAGGCCGGCAAGGGCGGCGAGATCCAGCTCACCGACGCCATGGCCCGTTCGCTCGACCGCGAGGCCATGTATGCGGTCGTCATCGACCCGCTGTCGGGCTACGACACCGGCACTCCCTCTGGCTGGATGGCCACCAACGCCCTCATGGCTGCAAGCGACCCCCGCTTTGCCGATGCCTTCTGGGACGCTATCGACGAGCGCGGCGGATTGATGCGCAAGTAAGCCTTCGGGCATCGACATTTACGGGCGCGGACTTCGGTTCGCGCCCGTTTTTTATAAGAGCTGCGATTGTCGGCTCTCTGTTCACAGAAAATATATGAACAGATGTTCGATACACATATATCTACCTGCGTGTTTTCTGTCGAAAATCTTTGCTACTCCAAAAACTCAATCGCGTCAAGGCTTTTCTTGCCCAACGGTCGGTACCTGATAAACTATTAGGTTGCGATAACTGGCGAAGCTATGCCTCGCCAACCCACCGAGCATTTCCGTGAAGGAGGAAAAACCTGGTGACCTACGCATACACTGCCACTGAGCGCAAGCGCGTCAGCTTCGGGAAAATCCCGGAGGCCATGGAGCTCCCCAACCTTATCTCTGTTCAAAGGGAATCCTTTGAGCGTTTTAAGGACGAGGGCCTTCGTGAGGCGTTCAAGGAATCCAGCCCCATCCAGAGCCAGAACCATGTTCTCGAGGTTACCTTCGGCGAGCATCAGTTCGGCGACCCCGCGCACACCGTCGAGGAGTGCCGCGAGAAGGATATGACCTATCAGGCTCCGCTTCTGACCGACGTCCGTCTCACCAACAAGGAGACCGGCGAGATCAAGGAGCAGCTCGTCTTTATGGGCGACTTCCCCATGATGACCGATCAGGGCACCTTCATCATCAACGGTACCGAGCGTATCGTCGTCTCGCAGCTCGTCCGCTCCCCGGGCGTGTACTACAGCTCCGAGATGGATTCGGGCAAGCAGATCTACAAGGCCCAGATCATCCCGTCCCGCGGTGCCTGGCTTGAGTTTGAGGTCGACAAGCGCGACCAGCTCATGGTCTCCATCGACCGTAAGCGCAAGCAGAGCGCCACGATGTTCCTGCGCGCCCTTGGCATCGCCGTCACCAACGACGACATCATCGAGCTGCTCGGCAACTCCGATGTGATCAAGCGCACCCTGGAGCGCGACACCGCCCTTACCCGCGAGGACGCCCTCATCGAGATCTACCGTCGCCTGCGCCCGGGCGAGCCTCCCACCGTGGACGCTTCCCGCAGCCTGCTCGAGGGCCTGCTCTTTAACCCGCAGCGCTACGATCTGGCCCGCGTCGGTCGTTACAAGGTCAACAAGAAACTCAACCTCACCACCGAAGAAGAGGTCACGGTGCTCACCGACGAGGATATCGTCGCGACGCTGCGCTACCTCCTGTCCCTCGCTGCCGGCGAGCAGGGCTTCAAGGTCGACGACATCGACCACTTCGGCAACCGCCGCATCCGCACCGTCGGCGAGCTCGTCGCCAACCAGTTCCGTATCGGCATGAGCCGTATGGAGCGCGTCGTCCGTGAGCGCATGAGCTCCCAGGACATCGACGAGATCACCCCGCAGTCGCTCATCAACATCCGCCCGATCGTGGCCTCCATCAAGGAGTTCTTCGGTTCCTCGCAGCTCTCGCAGTTCATGGACCAGGCGAACCCCCTGACCGGTCTGACCCACAAGCGCCGTCTGTCCGCACTCGGCCCTGGTGGTCTTGCCGGCCACAAGTCCGGCTCCAGCCGCCGCACCAACGTGCCGACGGCCGTCCGCGACGTTCACAACTCGCACTACAGCCGCATGTGCCCGATCGAGACCCCCGAAGGCCCCAACATCGGCCTGATCGGCTCGCTCGCCCTCTACGCCCGCGTCAACGAGTATGGCTTCATCGAGGCCCCGTTCCGTCGCGTCGAGAACGGCGTTGCCACCGACCAGATCGACTGGATGACCGCTGACGAGGAAGAGAAGCACGTCATCGCGCCGGCCAACACGCCGCTCGATCCCAAGACCAACGAGTTCATCACGACCGATGCCGAGGGCAAGATCGTCCGTCCGCACACCGTGATCGCCCGTACCCGCGACTTCGACGGCTCCTTCGGCGCTCCCGCCGACGTGCCTGTCGAGGACGTCGACTACATGGATGTCTCGCCGCGTCAGATGCTGTCCGTCGCAGCCACGCTGATTCCGTTCCTTGAGCACGACGACGCCAAGCGTACGCTGATGGGCGCTAACATGCAGCGTCAGGCCGTGCCGCTGGTTCACCCCGCCGCTCCCTATGTCGGTACCGGCATGGAGCGTCGCGCCGCTCTGGACTCCGGCGAGGTCACCCTGGCCAAGAACGCCGGCGAGGTCATCTTTGCCGACGCCGCCAAGATCATCGTCAAGCATGCCGGCGGCATGGACGAGTATCACCTGGCCAAGTACCAGCGCTCCAACCAGTCCACCTGCATCAACCACCGTCCGCTCGTGCGCGTCGGTGACACCGTTGAGCAGGGCGAGCCCCTGGCCGACGGTCCTTCGACCGATCACGGCGAGCTCGCACTGGGCCAGAACCTCACCGTGGCCTACATGCCGTGGGAAGGCTTTAACTACGAGGACGGTATCGTCGTGTCCGAGCGCCTGGTGGCCGAGGACCTGCTGACGACCATCAACATCACCCGTCACGAGATCGACGCCCGCGACACCAAGCTCGGCCCCGAGGAGATCACCCGCGAGATCCCGAACCTCTCCGAGGACATGCTTGCCAACCTCGACGAGGACGGCATCATCCGCATCGGCGCCGAGGTCGGCCCTGGCGACATCCTGGTCGGTAAGGTCACGCCTAAGGGCGAGAGCGCTCTGACCGCCGAGGAGCGCCTGCTGCGCGCCATCTTCGGTGCCAAGGCCCACGATGTCCGTGACACCTCCCTTAAGATGCCTCACGGCGCTTACGGCCGCGTCATCGACGTCGTCCGCTTTAGCCGCGAGAACGGCGACGACCTGGCCCCCGGCGTCAACGAGCAGGTGCGCGTCTACGTCGCCCAGCGTCGTAAGATCCAGCAGGGCGATAAGATCGCCGGCCGCCACGGCAACAAGGGTGTTATCTGTAACGTTCTGCCGGTCGAGGACATGCCCTACATGGCTGACGGTACCCCGATCGACGTTATCCTCAACCCGCTGGGCGTTCCTTCGCGTATGAACGTCGGCCAGCTGCTCGAGTGCCACCTTGGCTGGGCTGCTGCCTGCGGTTGGGATACCGAGCAGGCCGACTCCGACAAGTACGTCCCCGGTCCGTTCTTCACCGCGACGCCCGTCTTCGACGGCGCCAAGGAGGACGAGATCGCCGAGGTCATCCGTCGTGCCAACAAGAACATGCTCAACAAGGCCACCGCTGCCTTTGGCGATCACATGCGCCCCGAGTTCGTCACCCAGCTTGACGAGCGCGGCAAGACCCGTCTGTTCGACGGCCGTACCGGCGAGGAGTTCCGCGAGCCCATTACCGTGGGTACGTCCTACATCCTCAAGCTCGGCCACATGGTCGACGACAAGATCCACGCCCGTTCGACTGGCCCTTACAGCCTGGTTACCCAGCAGCCTCTGGGCGGCAAGGCCCAGTTCGGCGGCCAGCGCTTCGGCGAGATGGAAGTTTGGGCACTGTATGCATACGGTGCTTCCAACGTCCTGCAGGAGATCCTGACCGTCAAGTCCGACGATACCGTGGGCCGCGTCAAGACCTACGAGTCCATCGTCAAGGGCGAGAACGTCCCGGTCCCGGGTATCCCCGAGTCCTTCAAGGTTCTCGTCAAGGAGATTCGCTCCCTCGCACTGGACATCGAGCCCATGCACGATGCCGACGAGGACGCCTCCGCCCCCGTGACCGCCGAGGAGACCTCCGCTCTCGATGACCTGGCTGCGCTCGCCGGCGTTGACGCCGACGTCGAGGCCGAGGATGCCGAGACCGCCGAGGCGCCCGAGGCTGTCGCCGCCACGACCACTGATAAGGAGTAGTTGCTTGGGTGCAGAAGTGATTGTTCCAATCAAAAGCAAGACCGAGAATCACGGTTTT
>CABUDB010000097.1 GCA_902490245.1 uncultured Collinsella sp. | reverse complement strand
CGGCATAGACCTTCTGGTCATGCCGTCCTCTTTGAATGACAAGTTGTCGCTCTGGTGTCCGCGCAGCGTCGAGCAGTTGCGGCGTTTGGTAAAACGCCGCAACGAACTAGCTCATCATCGCATTCATCATCTCGGTGGTTGCGGAATCGTCAGCAGACCACTCGTTATCCTCGTTGGCGGAATACTTAAAGGTGACCTTGGTGTCCTTGGTCTTAGCGGCCTTGGTCACGTCGACCATGACCTGGCCGGCCATCTTGTACAGGTCGTCCTCGGACGGCATCGTATCGAGTGCGGCGACCTTCTCCTGATACTGGGTGGCGAAATCTTCGACGATCTTATTCATGGACTTGCAGGTGATGGTAACCTCGGCGGTCGCGGTGCCCTTGTCCTCATCGACCGTCACATCACCGATCTTGTAATCAAAACCCTCGAGATAGCTCTTGGCGTACTCCTTGGGATCGATGCCCAGCTGCTCAAACTCGTCGCCCGAAGCCTCTTCCAGACCGGCAAGGAAGTCATCGCCGCCGTTCTTGATCTCGTCAAACTGGCTCGTAAGGTCGTTGGTGATGAGCTCCTCCACCGAAGGCCCTCCGCAGCCGGAAAGCAAAACCACGCACGCGACCAGGGCAGCCATCAGGGGCGCAAGCAGCAGCTTCTTTTTCATGACATTCCTCCAAACAAGCGGCGCCGCGTTCCCTGCGCAGCGCACGTCGTAACTGCAAGTACATATTAGCGGCCCAGCCCAACCCCCTGCGTCGCAAAAGCGCAGGCGGCTCAATTTGACGAACGAACGGTCCGTAAAGCAAGCCCCCTGCAACAAAATGCGCCTGCTTAGCCTATTAAAAAAGGGTGGTCGGATAACCCGACCACCCTTGTGCATCTTCTGGATGCCGCAGACTACTTGCGGACGACCTTAACGATGGCATCACCGGCGGCGACGGCAGACTCGGCCTCGACAGCGAGCTCGACATCGGCAAACTCGGCGGTGTTGGACACGGCCACGACGACGCAGTCCTTGTAACCGGCGGCAGCGATCTTGGCGCGGTCGATCTTGAGCAAGGGCTGACCGGCCTTCACGACGTCGTCAGCCTTGACGAAGCCCTCGAAGCCGTCGCCGTTCATGTTGACGGTATCGACGCCAACGTGCACCAGAACCTCGATGCCGCTATCGGATTGCAGGCCCACGGCGTGACCCATGGTGACGGTCACCTTGCCGTCGCAGGGAGCGTAGACCAGATCGTCCTCGGGCCACACGGCGCAGCCCTTGCCCAGAACCTCGCCACCAAAGACGGGATCGGGCACGTCGGCCATCTTGATGACCTTGCCCTTGACGGGCGAGCACAGCACGTCGGCGCCGGCAGAAGCAGAGATGGAGGCCGGAGCAGCGGCGGCCGCGGGCTCAGCCTTCTTCTTGAACATGTCAAACAGACCCATACGTTTTCTCCTCTTGATTAAGCGCAACGTTATGCGCATGCCTATGGTGATTATAGTGCCAAATGGTTCAAATGCTAAGGTGGGGACTCGAATCACGAGCCCATCCCAAGGCTTTTCCCCGGTGGCACCCATCTTGTCGATTAAGCCAGGCCCTCGGCACCGTTGGACTTGATGATCTTCTGGTAGGCGAAGAAGCTGTCCTTGCGGCGGCGCTCGTAGGTGCCGGTGCCGTCATCGTACTTATCGACGTGGATAAAGCCGTAGCGCTTGCGCATCTCGCCGGTGCCGGCCGAGACCAGGTCGATGGGACCCCACCAGGTATAGGCGATCAGGTCGACGCCGTCCTCGATGGCCTCGCCCATGGCTTTGACATGGCTCTGGAGGTAGGCGATGCGGTACGGGTCGTGGATGGAGCCGTCCTCCTCCACCTCGTCGTAGGCGCCCATGCCATTCTCGACCACCATCAGCGGAATCTCGTAGCGGGCGTAGATCTCGTTGAGGGCGATGCGCAGGCCCGTCGGGTCAATCTGCCACCCCCAGTCGGTGCTCTCGAGGTAGGGGTTCTTGCCGCCAAAGGCCATGTTGCCCTCGGTCATCTCGTGGTCCTTGTGGGTGCCCACGGTGCCCGACATGTAGTAGCTAAAGGTGTAGAAGTCGACCTTGCCGTCGGCGATGTCCTGCAGGTCGCCGTCGGCGATGTTAAGCTCGATGCCGTTCTCGGCCCAGAAGCGCTTGGCGTAGAACGGGTATTTGCCGCGCACCTGCACGTCGGAGCAGTACCAGTTCATGGTGTTCATCTCCTGCTGGGTGGCAAGGACGTCGGCCGGGTCGCACGTGGCGGCATAGGACAGGATAAAGCAGTCCATGTTGCCCATCTTGAGTTTGGGGAAGTGCTCGTGCGCATAGCGGATGGCGCGGCCGCTCGCCACAAACTGGTGGTGGAGGGCCTGGAAGCGCTGCTGCGGGGTGGTGTGGGCGCCGGAGGCCGGGCCCTCGTAGCCGCGAATCATGCTGGTCTCAAAGAGGTTGCCCAGGTCCAGGGTGCCACAGTTGATCTCGTTGAAGGTGAGCCAGTAGGTCACCTTGTCGTGATAGCGTTCGAGCACTGTCTGGGCATAGCGCTCAAAGAATCCGATAAGCTCGCGGCTCTCCCAACCGTTGTACTTCTCGACCAGGGCATAGGGCATCTCGTAGTGGCTAAGCGTAACAAGCGGCTCGATGTTGTGTGCGCGCAGGCAGTCGAAGACGCGGTCGTAGAAGGCGAGACCGGCCTCGTTGGGCTCAGCGTCGTCGCCGTTGGGGAAGATGCGGCTCCAGGAGATGGACATGCGGAACATGTTGAAGCCCATCTCGGCGAACAGCGCGATGTCTTCCTCGTAGTGATGGTAGAAGTCGATACCGTCGTGATTGGGGTAGAAGCGGTTGGGGTCGATGTCAATCGTAATCTGACGCGGCTCCTTGTAGCTGCCGCCCAGGAAGTGGTCGTCTACGCTGGGGCCGCGGCCGTCAACGTTCCATGCGCCCTCAAACTGGTTTGCGGCCGTAGCGCCGCCCCAAAAGAATCCCTCGGGAAATCCCATATGTGCCTCCTCGCAGCGGGTTTTATGTGCTGAGCTGAGTATCGCGCGCACTTGGGCGCCCAAGGCGCAGAGGCGCTGCATTGGACACTTCTTTTCGCCCCAGCGCGTCCGCCGGCTGACACTTTTTGATACCGAGGCCTAGACGAGGCAAAAATCGACCTGACGGCCACCCTCCAACCCGGGTGGATGAAACGAAACGACCTATTTAGATGTGGCATATCGATAGCTAAAAGCCCGTCCCGCCTTGCTCATCCACGGTATGTTGCCGGCGTGCAGCCGTAGGCGGCGCGGAACTTGCGATAGAAAAAGCTCATGTTCTCGTAGCCAACGGCACGCGCCGCCGCCTCGGCCGTGGCACCCGCGCGCAAGAGCTCCGCGGCACGCGCGAGCCTGCGCTCCTGGACCAGCTGTCGGTAGGTCTTTCCCACATGCTGCTTGAGCAGCGCCGACGCGTAGTTAGGGCTCACATGAAAGCGTGCCGCCATCTCCTCGAGCGAGCAGGCGGCAAACGAGCGCTCGATGTAGCCGAGCATCCCTGCCACGAGCGAGGCCGCGCGCCCCGACTCATCGCGCCCCGCCGCCGCGCCGCGCACGAGCTCGTGCTCGTAGCAATCCATGAGCTCGGCCAACAGAAGCTGAAACAGGCGCAGGACGATCTCGGCACTGTTGAGGCTTGGCTCGTAGTGTTCGCAGAGCATCTCCTGCATGTAGCGTCGCACGCGCCGGCTCTCCCCGCAGCGAAAGCGCACGTGCCCGCGATGGTCGGTCTCGCTGTTGAGCGCGTTGAACAAAAACCGCGATACCGTACTCTCGCGCGAGAGGCTCGCCTCGAGGCTGCGCTGCAAAAAGGTACGTGAAACGGTCATACTCAGCATGATGTCATCCTCGCCGAGCGCCGCCACCGCATGCGGGCAGGCGGCGTCGAGCAGCAACACCTCGTTGCGCTCGAGCACGAGCTTCTCCCCCGCAACCGTCTGCGGACAGCGCCCCCGGTACACATAGCCGATCTCAACGTAGTCGTGCACGTGCTCGGGTACCGCGTTAAAGCGCGAGTTTCTCCTGATCATCAGGCCAGCTGGCATTCCGGCCTGAGTATATTCCGCCCCCATCTGCCAGATCTTTCACACCGACCGTCTATCGTCTATTGACCTCACCGCGCTCGTTCATGATCCACCAGTCCCAGGGAGCCTCGTCCCGATATCGCCTCTCGCTGACGCTCAGCTCGCTCAGCCGGCGCTCGAGCTCCAAGATCTCCATGGCCCCGCCAATCGTTGATTCGGTCATATTCTGCCCTGATTTGGATATTAGCACGCCGCCGTCTGCACGCCAGAATGGAGCCATGCAACATACGCTGCCCATCATCGACTTGCAAGGAGGATCCATGACCGCGTACTACCAGCAGGTGCTCAACGGTACCTACGACAACCACGTGCTCCCGTTTTTGTGGATGAAGGGCGAGAGCCAACAGACCATAGCCGAGTATTTGGAAAAGATTGCCGGCGCCGATATCCACGAGATCTGCCTCGAGAGCCGTCCGCATCCCGATTTTTGCGGTGAGGGCTGGTGGCGCGACCTGCGCTTTGTGATCGACACGTGCAAGCAGCTGGGCCTCAAGATCTGGATCTTGGACGACGCGCACTTTCCCACCGGATACGCCAACGGCGCCGTCAAGGAGGCGGCGCCGGAGCTCCGCAAGGTCGTTCTCACCCACCGCACCATCGACGTGGTGGGCCCCACGCCGCAGGCGAGCATCGTGCTCACCAACATGTTCGACAAGACGGAGCGCTTCTATGGCGTTACGTTTATGCAGGCAGGGCGCACCGTCGAGGTCGAGCACCGCGTAATCGAGGACGAACACGGCACGCCCTGCCGCTTGGTCTTTGATGCGCCGGCCGGCACCACGCAGGCGTGCGTGATGTTCACGAGCGGCAAGACCTCCTACAACGAGGACTACATCAACATGGTCGACCGCGCCTCGGTGGCACAGCTCATCGATGCCGTGTACGAGCCGCACTTTGCGCATCTGGGCGATGAGTTTGGCAAGACCATCCTGGGTTTTTTCTCCGATGAACCCGGCTTTGCCAACGAGAAGGGCGTCACCGGCGCCGACGGTATCTCCGACACACTCATCGGTAAGGCCACCGCGCCCCTGCCCTGGTCGGCCGAGCTCGAGCGCCGCCTGCGCGCGGCGCTGGGCGAGCGCTACCTGGACGAGCTCCCGTACCTGTGGGATCGCATGGACGCCGGCGCGCACGTGCGCCACGTGTACATGGGCATCGCGAGCACGCTCTACAAGGAGTGTTTCTGCGACCAGCTCGGCGACTGGTGCCGCGCGCACGGCGTGCAGTATATCGGCCACGTAATTGAGGACAAGGACTGCCACGCGCGCCTGGGTGTGGGCGCCGGCCACTACTTCCGCGCCGTGGGCGGCCAGGACATGGCGGGCGTGGACATCGTGATCAACCAGCTCATCCCCGGCATGGACCGGGGGCTCCACTCCTACGGCCGCGGCATGTGGGACCTGGAGTTCTACAACTACGTGCTGCCCAAGCTGGGCTCCTCGGCAGCGCATCTCGACCCCAAAAAGCAGGGCCGCTGCATGGCCGAGGTGTTTGGCGCTTTTGGCTGGCACGAGGGCCTGCGCGAGATGAAGTGGATCGCCGACCACGTTATGGTGCGCGGCGTCAACTGGTTTGTGCCGCACGCCTTTAGCATGACCGCCTTCCCCGATTTCGACTGCCCGCCGCACTTCTACGCGCACGGTCAGAACCCCCAGTTTGCGCACTTTGGCAAGCTCATGAGCTACATGAACCGCACCTCGAGCCTGCTTTCGGGTGGACGAGCCGTCACGCCGGTGGCGCTTCTGTACCACGCCGACGCCGAGTGGGCGGGCGAGGCCTCGTTTATGCAGCATGCCGCCGCCGAGCTTGTGCGTGCGCAGATCGATTTCGATATCGTGCCGGCCGAGGCGTTTGAAGATACCGAGCGCTACTCCGTGGAGGTCGCCGCAGCCGGCAGCGGCTTTAGCGTGAACGGTCAGGCGTACCGCTGCCTGGTGATGCCCGGCGCCGAATATGCCGGCGGGGCCGTACTCAACTTTGCCGCGCGCGCCGCAGCCGCAGGCGCTGGCGTATATGCCCTGGACAAGCTGCCGAGCAAGCGCTATGACGGCGAAGCTGCCAGCCGCGCGGGCTTTGCCCCCGTGGAGGCCAACGAGCTTGCAGGCGTGCGCGTTGTTGCCACTTCCGAGCTTGCGGGTGTGCTCGCCGCAGCCGGCATGCAGACCGTGGCGTGTACCGAGCCGCAGCCGTGGCTGCGCACGCTTCGCTACGACCGCGCCGGCGAGAGCTACCTCATGCTGGTAAACGAGCATCCCAAGCAGGGCATTCACACGCATGT
>CABUDB010000096.1 GCA_902490245.1 uncultured Collinsella sp. | reverse complement strand
TGAGTTCGAAAATAGTTTTTGGAGTTGTCCCGACTTTTGTCCCCGAAGCCGACGAAACGCGACAGGGTGTCACCTGGCGGCACTCGATTCGAGACGGCACCGAAAACTGGATGCAACCGGAATGACGGGACGGCAGAACCGAAGCCATCGAGTGGGGATAGAAAAAGGCCCGGGTGCCGTGGCATCCGGGCCTTTGCTAGCAACTTGATGTTGCGGGCAGCTTAGAACTTGTGGCCGCACTTCTTGCAGACGCGCAGCTTGTTCTTGCCGTCCTTCTCGTGACCGACGCGGGTAACCTTACCGCACTCGGGGCAGACGAGATTGACGTTGGAGGCGTCGATGGGAGCCTCCTGCGAAACAATGCCGCCCTGCTGGTTGGCAGCGTTGGGCTTGACGGCCTTCTTGACGACCGAAACGCCCTCGACAACGACCTTGTTCTCGGCGGGGAGAGCACGCAGGACAACGCCCTGCTTGCCGCGATCCTTACCAGAGAGAACCTGGACCTTATCGCCCTTCTTGATATACATATATCTCCCCTAACTACAGGGTCTCGGGAGCGAGCGAGACGATCTTCATGTACTTCTTGTCACGAAGCTCGCGAGCGACGGGCCCGAAGATACGGGTGCCGACGGGCGAACCATCGTTGTTGATGACAACGCAGGCGTTCTCATCAAAGCGAATGTAGGAGCCATCCTTGCGGCGGATCTCCTTAACGGTGCGAACGACGACGCAACGGACAACGTCCTTCTTCTTGACGTTGGCGCCAGGGGTAGCCTCCTGGACAGCACCGATGAACACATCGCCGATGCCTGCATAACGACGCTTGGAACCGCCAAGCACCTTGATGCAGCGAATCTTGCGAGCGCCGGAGTTGTCGGCGACGTTCAGCATGGTTTGCATCTGAATCATGGTAGATGTTCCTCCGAACTAAGAACCGAAGAGAGGTGCGCAGCCTTTATACGGCCCGTGGTATGCAAGCCAGGCATACGCACATCTTCGGAAACGTACAAGTCGTAAGAGCGACTGCTTATTTAGCGCGCTCGACGACCTCGATGAGGCGCCAACGCTTCATCTTGGACATAGGACGGGTCTCCATAACGCGGACGGTATCGCCCACGCCAGCCGTGCACTCCTCGTCGTGAGCGTGCAGCTTCTTGGAGCTGGTCATCATCTTGCCGTACTTGGGGTGACGCTTGCGCTCGGTGATGGTGACAACAATGGTCTTGGCACCGGAGACGGAGGTAACGACACCCGTACGGACCTTACGCGAGTTACGCGAATCAGTCATGTTCTCTCCTTAGGTCCTACTCGGCGACAGCGGACTTCTCCGCTGCGATCTCGCGGGCGCGCTGCTCCGTGAGGACGCGAGCGATGTCCTTCTTCACGGTGTTGACGCGAGCGGTGTTGTCCAGCTGGCTGGTGGCCATCTGGAAACGAAGGTTAAAGAGCTCGGCGCGCATTTCCTTCAGCTTCTCAACGAGCTGAGCGTCCGAGAGCTCACGAATCTCTGCGGGCTTCATTAGTTCTCCTCCTTGGCGGCGGCGGCGTCCTCAGCAGCCCACTTGGCCTCGAGAGCGGCCTCCTCAGCCATCTCCTTCTCGATGCGCTGCTCAGCGTTCTTGGCAGCAACAATCTTGGTCTTGATGGGAAGCTTGTGCTGTGCAAGACGCAGAGCCTCGCGAGCGACCTCCTCAGGCACGCCCTTGACCTCGAACATGATGCGGCCGGGCTTGACGACGGCCACCCACTCCTCGGGGTTACCCTTACCAGAACCCATGCGAGTCTCGGCAGGCTTCTTGGTGATGGGCTTATCGGGGAAGATCGTGATGTAGACACGACCGCCACGCTTCATGTAGCGGGTCATGGCAATACGAGCGGCCTCGATCTGACGGTTGGTGATCCAATGGGCCTCGAGAGCCTGGATACCAAACTCGCCGAAATGCAGCTCGGTATTACCCTTGGCCTGGCCCTTCATGGAGCCACGCTGCACCTTGCGGTGAAGAATACGCTTAGGGGCAAGCACTACTGACCCCTCCTCTCGGAGTTACGACGACGAGGACGGGAAGAGCCCTCGAGTGCAGGGTTGGGAACAGGCTGGCCCGGGAGCTTTTCGCCCAGGTAGATCCAGACCTTCACGCCGCAAGCGCCCATGGTGGTGCTGGCGACAGCCGTGCCGTAGTCGATCTTGGCACGGAGGGTGTGCAGAGGCACGCGACCCTCGCGGTACCACTCACGACGGCCCATCTCGGCACCACCGAGACGACCGGAGCACTGGATACGGATGCCCTTAGCGCCGGCCTTGCGGGCAGACTGGACAGCCTTGCGCATAGCGCGACGGAAGGCAACGCGGCCCTCGAGCTGCTCGGCGATAGACTGAGCAACGAGGTTGGCGTCGAGCTCGGGGCGCTTGATCTCGACAACGTCGACGGAGAGCTGGCCCTTGGAGACGCCAGCGACCTTCTCGAGCTCGGTGCGGAGGGTATCGATCTCGGCACCCTTCTTACCGATGACAACGCCGGGGCGAGCGGTGAGGATGATGACCTTCACCTTGTCGCCAGCGCGCTCGATCTCGACGCGGGAGACAGCTGCGCGGGAAAGACGCTTCTCGAGGTACTTGCGGATCTCGAGATCGTTACCGAGGGTCTTAGCGTAATCCTTCTCTGCGAACCAGCGGGAGCGCCAGTTCTCGGTGATGCCAAGACGGAAGCCGGTGGGGTAGACTTTCTGACCCATACAGCTTTACGCCTCCTTTCGAGGAGCAACGACGACGGTGATGTGGGAAGTACGCTTCAGAATGCGAGAAGCGGAACCCTTGGCGCGGGGACGGATGCGCTTAAGCGTCGGACCCTCGTCAACATAGGCAGCGGCGACAACCAGGTTGTCGGCACGCAGACCGTTGTTGTTCTCGGCGTTCGCAACGGCGGAACGGAGAACCTTCTCGACATCCACGGCGACGGCGCGGTCGCAGAAGTGGAGGATGTCGAAGGCCTGAGCGACAGGCTTGCGGCGGATCAGATCGACCACCAGGCGGGCCTTGCTGGGGGAAACACGCACGTACTTAGCGACGGCGCGAACCTCGGTGGCCTCAGTTTCAATAGACTTAGTTGCCATTTACGGTTAACCCCCTATTTGGCCTTGTGGCCACGGAACGTACGAGTCGGCGCGAACTCGCCGAGCTTGTGACCAACCATGGACTCGGTAACATACACGGGCACATGCTTGCGGCCGTCGTGGACGGCGATGGTGTGACCAACCATCTCGGGGAAGATGGTGGACGCGCGGGACCAGGTCTTCACGACGTCCTTCTTGCCAGCCTCGTTCATCGCGGTGATACGCGAGAGAAGGCGAGTCTCCACGAACGGGCCCTTTTTGAGACTTCTGCTCATAAGTGCTTTCTCCTAAAACTCGGTATCCGAAATTACTTCTTACGGCGACGAATGATGTGCTGGTTCGAGACCTTCTTCTTCTTGCGCGTACGAAGGCCCTTCGTCGGCTTACCCCAGGGGGTAACAGAGGGACGACCAGAGGTGTGGTTCTTGCCCTCGCCACCGCCGTGCGGGTGGTCGACAGGGTTCATGACGGTACCGCGGACGGTCGGGCGCACGTTCATGTGACGCTTACGGCCGGCCTTGCCGATGACGATGTTGGCGTGATCGGCGTTGCCGACCTCACCGACGGTGGCGCGGCAGGTAACGAGGATGCGGCGCATCTCGGAGGAAGGCATGCGGACGATAGCGTACTTGCCCTCCTTACCCATCAGCTGGCAGGAGTTACCGGCGGAACGGGCGATAGCAGCGCCCTTGCCCGGCTGGAACTCGACGGCGTGGATGAGCGTACCGACGGGGATGTCGGCGAGGGGCAGAGCGTTGCCCGGCTTGATGTCGGCGTCAGAACCGGACATGATGGTCTGACCGACCTCGAGGCCCTTGGGGGCCAGGATGTAGCGCTTCTCACCGTCAGCGTAGTGCAGCAGAGCGATGCGAGCGGAACGGTTCGGATCGTACTCGATCGTGGCAACCTTGGCGGGCACGCCGTCCTTGTTGCGCTTGAAGTCGATCACGCGGTAACGACGCTTCACGCCGCCGCCCTGGTGGCGGGTGGTGATGCGGCCGTTGTTGTTACGACCGGCCTTCTTGGGCAGGGGCTCGAGAAGAGACTTCTCGGGCTTGGTGCAGGTGATCTCGGAGAAGTCGGAGATCGTCTGCCAACGCCTACCAGCGGAGGTCGGCTTAAGGTGCTTTACAGCCATTACAATCCCTTTCAATAGGAATCCGTTAGCCATCGCAGACAGGGATTCGAGGTTCTGCCTCGGGTGCGATGACACCGGACGTATACACGGTTCCGGGCGTGTCCATTTTATACGCCCGAAACCTTGAGCTCTCGCCTCCCCTATTTGGGAGGCATGAGCTCACTCAACAGCAGCGAGTCTTAGGCCTGGTTGCCAAAGACCTCGATGGTGTCGCCCTCGGCCAGCGTGACGATGGCCTTCTTCCAAGAACGGGTCTTGCCGGCGACATAGCGCACGCGCTTGGTCTTGGGCTTGACCGTCAGGGTGTTCACGCGAACGACCTTGACGCCGAAGATCTCCTCGACAGCGTCCTTGATCTGATACTTGTTAGCATCCTTGGCGACCTCGAACGTGTACTTGTTCTGCTCCATGCCGGAGAAGGAACGCTCGGACACGATCGGACGGATGATGATCTCGTGGGCGGTCATTTATGCAAGCACCTCCCCGAAGTGAGCGGCGATGTCGGCGGGCATCAGCACAGCGTTGTTGTTGACGAGATCGTAGGTGTTGGCCTCGTCGGCGGTGATGATGAACGTCTTGGGAATGTTGCGGAACGACAGGTAAGCGTTGACGTCCTCGTCGCGAACGATGATGGTCAGACGCTTGCCCTCAAGGCCGAGAGCCTTGAGCATGGCGACGGCAGCCTTGGTGGAAGGCTTCTCGAAGCCGTAGTCGTCGACGAGCACGAGCTCGCCATCGGCCAGCTTGGCGGACAGCGCGGAGCGCATAGCCAGCTTGACCTCCTTGTTGTTCATACGCTTAGCGTAGGAACGGGGCTTGGGGGCGAAGACGACGCCACCGTGACGCCACTGGGCAGCACGGATGGAACCCTGGCGGGCACGGCCGGTGCCCTTCTGACGCCAAGGCTTCTTGCCGCCACCGGAAACCTCAGAGCGGCCCTTAGCGGACTGGGTGCCCTGACGCCAAGAGGCCATCTGGCACTTGACGATGTGGTGCATAACGTGGATGTTCGGCTCGATGCCGTACACCTCAGCGGCGAGCTCGGCCTCGGCGACCTTCTTGCCCTCGCTGTTCTTTACTTCAAACTTTGCCATTTAAGTGTTCTCCTTGGTATGACGCTGGGCTAAATGGGCTGGGCCCTTAGGCCATACGGATGGCGACGAGACCATTCTTGGCACCCGGGACAGCGCCCTTGACCAAGATGAGGTTCTGCTCGGCATCGATGCGGACAACGGAAAGGTTCTTGACGGTAACGCGCTCGTTACCCATGTGACCGGCCATCTTGACGCCCTTGAGGACGCGCGCAGGATAGGCGCACTGACCGATAGAACCGGGGTGACGCTGGAAGTGAGAACCATGCGTCATAGGACCGCGGCGCTGACCCCAGCGCTTGATGCGACCCTGGAAGCCCTTACCCTTGGAGGTACCGATGACGTCGACCTTCTCGACATCAGCGAAATCAGCGACGGTGACGACCTCGCCGACCTTGTGCTCCTCGCCGTTCTCGACGCGGACCTCACGAAGGAAACGGACAGGCTCGACGCCAGCCTTAGCGAAGTGACCAGCCATGGGCTTGTTCACGTTCTTGGCCTTGATGTCGCCGAAACCGATCTGGACGGCGTCATAGCCGTCGGTTGCCTGAGTTTTAACCTGCGAGACAGCGCAGGGGCCAGCCTGGATGACCGTGACGGGAACGACGTTGTCGTCCTCGTCCCAAACCTGGGTCATGCCAATCTTGCGGCCGAGAATCATGCTGATCAAGATATGATCCCAACTCTCGCGTGGTCTTGGGACAATGCGTACACCACCGAGCGTACGCCCCTAGAGGACCACTACTTACACGACGTGCTCCCCAGCCTTGTATTTCGCCCGGACTACCTGACAACCCTATTAAGCAGGCATTTTGTCCAGCCAGAATACTCCCCTGGTTTCACACAGCTGTTTAGTATACACGGCTGCGGGCGTATCCATCGAGATTCATATTTCACTCACATTGTTTACGCAGGTAAAGTGCGTGGCACGTTCCCAGTGTGCGGCGGAGGGGGGGCGGGCCTGAGACATATTAAGGTTGCTGCTCTACAGTCCTGCTCACGACGGAGAGCACATTAAGTGCTCTCCTGTTCGTTCGATGTGATAGCCTTCCGGCAGTTTTACCGAGGCGTCCAC
>CABUDB010000095.1 GCA_902490245.1 uncultured Collinsella sp. | reverse complement strand
CGTCGCATTGCCGCTTCGACACACGGGAAGAGTTGCTGCAGCGCTGGTGCGAGCGGCAAGAAGGCCAAAAAGGTTGTTGTGGTGGATACCGATCCATCCCACTACCCCTATAGCGATGAGCTGCTCATCGGCGGCATGAGCTGCGATGGCTGCGCTCAGAACGTCGAGAATGCCCTCAATTCGCTGAATGGCGTGTGGGCTACGGTAGCGTTTGCGGACCACACGGCGCGCGTGCGCTCGAAACACCCGATTGACCGCGAGGCGCTTGAGGCCGCGGTGAAGGATGCGGGCTATTACGTCATGAGGCTCTAGTTGCTCGCATCGAGATCGGGGTGTTCGATTAGGCTCGGCCGCGCAGCTCGATGTCTTGGATATCGTCGAAGTCAATGGCGATATCCTTGAGCTTGAGCAGTTTAAAGGCGGGCAGTACCTCGTCGAGGATTCCGGTGCGAGCGCGATAGCCGTACGTATCGTAATAGGTGACGCGCACCAAATCGCCACGTTTGAGACCCTCGAGTTTTTTAGAAAGCACGAGGGCTTTTTCTTCTGTGAGCTCACGTTTTGACTCGACGGTGATTTCCTGCTTGCGCACGAGTTCGTAGTATCCCGTGAGGGCGGCAAAGGGCATAAACTGTGCGGCGCGGTTGGCGCGCACGGCACCGTTGGCAGTGAGGTTGGGGTCGGCGGCGCGGCGTCTGCCCTCGGGGTCCGCCAGGCGCTCGAAGGCGGTCGGCGGGCGCACGGGCTGTTGTTTGGGTTTAGGCACGGTGTCCTCCAACTTGTTCGTTGCGTTCGCGCGCGGTGGCGCCGGCGGTAAAGCTCAATCCCTTGACGAGCGCGTTCTTGCCGTACTTGCCTTTCACGGCCAGGACGGCGCGCGCCAGGTCGCGTTCGCGCTCATCGGCCTCGATATCGCTGAACAGATCGATGGTGGCAAATTCCTCGGGCATGAGGTTGCCAAATCCCAGGTTGATGCGCTTGACCGGTCGTTTGGGATCGACAGTCTGCGCCCAGAGCTCATCGAAATAGCCCATGATCTTCTTAAACGAATTGGTGCGCTCGGGCAGCTTTCGCGAGGCGTTAGAGTGCGCAAAGAGTGCGGCATAGCCACCGCGCGGTTTGCCGCCATGCTCTCCCACAAAGATGCCATCGATTGCCTGCGCTTCGCGCACCAGGCGACGCCGTTCGTCATCGCGCTGGACGGGCTTGGGCGCACGGGGCGCGAGCTCGGGGCCGGCGGTTGCGGTGGGTTCGATACTCGATGTGCTCGAGCGCAGGTGCCCGCATCCGTCCACATACTGCGCTGTACCGCTGGCGTCGAGGCGGCGTATGTCGGCGCGTTCGCTCGCGTAGCCCACAAAGAGCGAGATGCTGTCACAGACCACGTGCTTATCGACCAAGTCTAAAACGGCGTTGTCGACCATCTCGCGCAAGACGGTATAGGCCTGTTCGTAGGCATAACCCTTCGAGAGCACCTGTCCTGTGGTGGTCGAAGTTGCTTGCGGGCGATAGGCTTGGATATCGGCGATGGTTGTCGACTCGCGCCCGAAGGCATGGTCGATGAGATATTCGGCATTGACGCCGAGCTCGTCGTAAAGCAGGTTTTCGTCGAGCGCCGCGACGCCCATCAGATCGTAGACGCCGTATTTCTCGAGGCGGGCTGCCACGCCGGGACCGATGCCCCAGATATCGGTGATGGGACGATGGGGCCAGATCTCCTTGCGAAAGGTCTCGTCGTCGAGTATGCCGATGCGGCTGGGTACGTGCTTGGCGGTAATGTCGAGCGCTACCTTGGCCTGGAATAGGTTGGGGCCGATGCCGACCGTCGCCGTGATGCCGGTGCGCGCGAGGACCTCGTCGCGCAGCGTGCAGGCGAACCCTTCCGCATCTGTGTGATAGAGGTCCAGATAGGGCGTCACGTCGATAAAGCACTCATCGATGGAGTAGACGTGCACGTCCTGGGGGCTGACGTATTCCAGATAGATACCGTAGATTTTCGCCGACACCTCCATGTAATGCTGCATGCGCGGTACGGCCGTGATGTAGTCGATGTCATCGGGAATTTCGAACAGACGGCAGCGATTGTGTATCCCGAGGTCCTTCATGGCCTGTGTGATGGCGAGGCAGATGGTCGTGCGCCCGCGCGATTCGTCGGCAACGACCAGGTTGGTAGTGAGCGGATCGAGCCCACGGTCGACGCACTCGACGCTGGCATAAAACGTCTTGAGGTCGATGCAGATATAGGTGTGCTGCTCGTGCGCCATCCGTGTCCTTTCATCAAACACATGTTCTTATCGAATACCTGTTCGATAATACCCGCTCGTCCGGACATCGTCAAAACCTGTCAAAAAGGGACTGGTTTGTTTTGGTAGGTATGGTCGTGCGGTTGGATTGGGTTTTAACGCAGCTCTAAAGAGTGCGAAACAGCTCGGAAAACCTCGCTTCGTAGCATGGGCCTAACGATTGATACCGCCTATACGCACGGAAAGGTTGTGGAAAAGATGGTCAATTATGGGTTTGGTATGCCGACGCGCCTTGTTGCGGATGGAGACGTGGCTCGCTGGTGCGGACGATTGGTCGCTCACTACGGAGGCACCAAGGCGCTGGTTGTGCTGGGCGGTGACAAGCATACGCGCGATGAGCTTGTCTCGGCGGCACTTGGCTCGCTTGATCGAGCCCTACTCGAGCGTGTGCTTTTCCGCTGCAGCTCGTTTGAGGGCGACGGGGGAGACGAGCTGATCGACGAAGCCGTGGCCCATGCGACCGACGAAGGCGTGGACTTTGTCCTGGCGATTGGCGATGCCGATACTGCTGGCTTTGCGCGCGAGCTCGCGCGTCGCATGGCGGCGCTCGATGCCGGCGAAGACGGCTTTGTGCCTTATGGATGCATTGTCTCGGAGGGCAAGGTGCCTGCTGTCGTGGGCACCGGCGAGGTTCCCGTTTTTGCCATTATCGCGCCCGAACTGCTGGAGGGCATCGGGTCTCCTCTGCGTGAGTTGCTCGGTAGCGTCTGCGCTGCGGCCTAATATCTGCCATAAAGGGACAGGTTAATTTTGGTAGGTAAAGCGTTTGACCTGCCAAAATAAACCTGTCCCTTTTTGGTCGGTCGCCGTTTGGGGGCGGATTGGCAACGCTCGCTGATTGTAGTCTTGACCTGCGCTAGAATAGGGCTATCTGAATATCCGGGCGTGCATGGAGGCGTGCGCCCGTATGCTGAGGAGGACTCTATGGCAACTGTTGCCGCACCTATCGATGCTACGTCGACTGCCGCTTGGAAGGCGCTCGAGGCCCATCAGGAGAAGCTCGAGGCCGAGGGTATCGACCTCAAGGCCTGGTTCGCCGCCGATGCCGAGCGCGTGAACAAGCTGAGCTTTGACGCCGGTGACCTGCACTTCGACCTGTCCAAGAACCTGGTGACTGATGAGACCGTCAAGCTGCTGTGCGATCTTGCCCGCGAGGTGAAGCTCGAGGAGCGCCGCGACGCCATGTTCTCCGGCGAGCACATCAACACCACCGAGGACCGCGCCGTCCTGCACACCGCGCTGCGCCGCCCGGCAAGCGAGAAGGGCCAGCTCATCGTCGACGGCCAGGACGTCGTCGCCGACGTGCACGAGGTTCTCGACCGCATGTATGCCTTCGCCGAGCGCGTGCGCTCCGGTGAGTGGAAGGGTGTTACCGGCAAAAAGATCGAGCACCTGGTGTCCATCGGCATCGGCGGCTCCGATCTGGGCCCGGTCATGGCTTACGAGGCCCTGCGTCCCTATGCCGACGCCGGTATCGATTGCCGCTATATCTCCAACATCGATCCCAACGACCAGGCCGAGAAGCTCAAGGGTCTGGATCCCGAGACCACGCTCGTGATCATCGTCTCCAAGACCTTCACCACGCTCGAGACCCTCACCAACGCCCGCGAGGTCAAGACCTGGATGCTCGAGCAGCTCAAGGCTCAGGGCGCCATCGATGGCTCCGATGAGCAGAACGCCGAGGCCGTGGCAAAGCACTTCGTTGCCGTTTCCACCGCGCTCGAAAAGGTCGAGGCCTTCGGTATCGACCCCGCCAACGCCTTCGGTTTTTGGAACTGGGTCGGCGGCCGCTATTCCGTCGACTCCGCCGTGGGTCTGTCGCTGATCGTCGTGCTCGGCCCCGAGCGCTTCCAGCAGTTCCTTGAGGGCTTCCACGCCATCGACGAGTACTTCTGCAACACCCCGCTCGAGAACAACGCCGTCGCGCTGATGGGCCTGCTCAACGTCTGGTACGTCAACTTCTTCGGTTCCAAGAGCCACGCCGTGCTGCCGTACTGCCAGTACCTGCATCGTTTCCCGGCCTACCTGCAGCAGCTCACCATGGAGTCCAACGGCAAGCATGTCCGCTGGGACGGCAGCGCCGTGACCTCCGACACCGGTGAGATCTTCTGGGGCGAGCCCGGCACCAACGGTCAGCACGCCTTCTACCAGCTGCTGCACCAGGGCACCGTGGTGGTCCCGGCCGATTTCATCGCCTTCGCCAATACCGCCAACCCTGCGACCGACAGCGGCCAGGACGTGCACGAGCTGTTCCTGGGCAACTTCCTGGCCCAGACCAAGGCGCTCGCCTTTGGCAAGACTGCCGACGAGGTTCGTGCCGAGGGCACGCCCGAGCAGATCGTCCCGGCCCGTTGCTTTGAGGGCAACCGCCCGACGACCTCGATCTTCGGCGACACGCTGACTCCGTTCGCGCTCGGCGAGCTCATCGCCCTGTACGAGCACATCACGTTTGTCGAGGGCACGGTCTGGGGCATCGACTCCTACGATCAGTGGGGCGTCGAGCTGGGCAAGCAGCTTGCCAAGCAGATCACCCCGGCCTTCCACGACGACACCGCCAAGGCCGAGCAGGACGCTTCGACCCAGGCGCTCATCGAGTTCTATCGCGCGCATCGCAAGTAGTCGCTGCTGTTAACGCATCGCGCCTTATAGTCAGGGGCCCGTATCCTATCGGATGCGGGTCCCTTTGCTTTGCCGTGGTCCCGGGGCGCACGGCCTTTGTGGAACATCGCCGGGGCGCCGCGCGCTGCGAGAACCCTGCGCCTAGATCTCGGCCTCCGCATGGCCTCGCTGCGCCTCGGGCAGCTCCCCGTAGAGCGGATGGTCTTCGAGCCTAAAGCGCTCGACCTGTTCGGGAGTGCGACCGCGTACAAAGAGCCACGAGCGATCAATCGGCGTCGCCATGAGCGTACTGGGCAGCGCGTCGGCGCGGTCGGAAAACACCCGGGCACTCTCGGGATCCTGGAACGCCAGCACCAGATGCGTGTCGCAGTTGCCCATGATGGAGCGTGCGCGTGCCTCGCCATAGAGCGCATCGAGCTGGTTGGTCGACTGCAGCAGCAGCGTTGCCCAGATGTTGCGGCTTCGGATAATCGAGAGCACGTTGTCGATCTGGGGGATCTGCAGATTTGCGAAGTCATCGAGCATAAAGCGCACGGGCACGGGCAGGCTGCCGTCGGGTTGCCTATCGGCCTCGCGAATGAGGCCCATAAACGCCTGCGTAATAAAGAGGCCGGTCAGCGGATCGAGATTGCGGTCAATATCGCTCACGGTTACAAACAGGGCGCAGGGGGTATGCCCCATGGAGGCGAAGTCCACCTGATGGCACTCACGATAGAGCTGTGCCGCACCGTCGAATCCCAGACACATGACCTTTTCGGCAAGGATGCCGACGATGCTCGCGTGCATGCGCTCGGCATTTTGCGTAATGGCGTAGCGCCGCCATAGCGAGAGGGCGTAGCTTTGGGGGTCGGTCGTGATCAGGTCGTCAAACAATCGACCCGTGGCACCGTCCTGCAGGTGCTCGATCAGCTTGATGACCGAGCTGATCGTCTGCTCGTCGTCGGGCAGCTGTTCGGTGACGTAGGCGATAAGACACGACAGCAGGTTTGCCGCCGCATGATCCCAAAAAGGCTGGTTGTTGTCCTCGATGGGACAGATGGCCTTTGCCACCGAGAGGATGTCCTGCTGGTTGGGCCTGCCGTCAGCCTTGCGGCGAATGTGCCTTAGGGGGTTGTAGCCGCAGCGCTCGATGCCGGGCGCAAGGGCCGGGACGGTGTTGAGGTCGGCGAAGTTGAGACATTGCACGCGGTAGCCGTGGGCTGCCAGCACGGGTCCCACTTCGCGACAGAGCGTGCCTTTGGTGTCGAGCACGATATAGCTTGCGTTCATCTGCAGCAGGTTGGGCTTAAGGACGTTTCGGGTCTTGCCGGCTCCCGAGGGGCCGATCACAAGTGCGTTGTTGTTGAGTCCCGTTTGGCGGGTGTCGCAGGAAAGCGTTCGATCTTTGGCCAGGATGGTGATCGATGCGCACTCAGATGCGGCGAGGCGGCTGGCGAGGTTAGACATGGGCGACCTCCTTGGTGGTCGAGAGGATTTCGTGGGCAAAGCCGAGCTCGACGGCGCGCTCGGCCGAAAGGTA
>CABUDB010000094.1 GCA_902490245.1 uncultured Collinsella sp. | reverse complement strand
GGGCGCCCCAATGCAGGCGCACCCACCGATTTTGCCGCCATCAGCACGCCTGCAGACGACAACCCCAATCCCTTCCTGCGCGCCTATCAGGAAGACTTTGCCGCCCGCGCGCAATGGTGCGCCCATGATCCGGCAGCCTGCTCGCACCCGGCGCATGTTGTCGAAGCTGCGGCCGATCGCAGCGCCGTAGCCGGCGAGAGCGTCGCCCTTGCAGCGACCATCGTCGACCCCGACGACAAGGGCTTCGATGCGCATTGGGATGTCGCCGTGGACCCGTCGGGCTATGCGGGCGCCCAAGACCTGTCGCTGTGGCAAGAATGCACGGCGGACACCACTTTCGTCGTGCCCGCCGACGCACGGCCCGGCGATCGCTTCGTGCTCACCCTCACCGTGCAGACACGCACCGAGCGCCCCTGCAGCCGCTACGCCCAGGTCGCCATCACCGTCGCGTAGCAACCGGCGGCCTACATTCGGCAAGGAGTGTCCCCAGATGCCGGCACAAAAGGAACGTCCCCAAGTGCCACCTGTTCACCGAGCGATGATTTTTGGACACTCAAATGACGAGAGTGGATAATCTCCCACTTTGAGCCCGCAAACAGGCCAAAAACGGGAGATTATCCACTCTCATTCTGACTACTCATTTAAGTCTGTCCCCAATGACTACCTGGAGCAAGACGACGCCGCAGGTAGAGGACGGACAGCGAGCGGGTCGCATTTGAGACAAGGTGACGTGAAACGAAAGGGCGCTGACCTTCTGGTCGCGCCCTTGAAGTTGAACGTCAGATTGTCCAAATGCGGCCCGCGCAGCGTCGGCCGGTCCGCCGTTCGGCAGAACGGCGGAACCTACTTAACTCCGTACTGCTCGTAGTAAGCGTCGATGGCGGCCTTGAGCTCGTCATCGATGACGACCTTGCCGTCGATCTCGTGGTTGTAGAGGGTCTCGACGACCTCGGCCATGGAAACGATGCTCGCGACGGGGAAACCGTACTTGGCCTCAATCTCCTTCTGAGCGGTGGTCACGCCGCCCTTGCCGACCTCCATGCGGTTGAGCGAGACGATCAGGCCCTTGATCTCGACATCGGCCGCAGCCATGACCTTGGGATAGGTCTCGTCGATGGACTTGCCGGAGGTGGTCACGTCCTCGACCATCACCACGCGATCGCCGTCCTGGGGCTCATAACCCAAAAGGTTGCCCTTGTCGGCACCGTGGTCCTTGGCCTCCTTGCGGTCACAGCAGTACTTGACCTCCTTGCCGTACAGCTCGTGGTAGGCAATGGCGGTAACAACAGCCAGCGGAATACCCTTGTAGGCCGGTCCAAACAGCACGTCAAAGTCGTCGCCAAAGTTATCGTGGATGGCCTGGGCATAATACTCGCCCAGCTTCTTGAGCTGATAGCCCGTCACGTAAGCGCCGGCGTTCATAAAGAACGGGGACTGACGGCCGCTCTTGAGCGTAAAGCTGCCGAACTTAAGGACGTCGGACTCGACCATGAACTTGATGAACTCTTGCTTGTAAGCCTCCATGCGGGCTCCTCTCGTGTTCGCGTACGTGCCTTCCAGTTTAGCGCAGGCAGGGCTCATTGCGGGCGCGCTTTGAGGCCGCGACATTCTGTAAAGGCTTTGTCAGGGGCGATGATTTTCCGAACAATGGGGTTGACACGGCAAACCCCCCTCATCAAGAATACGGGCGGATTCAAACGGGCACGAGATGCCCGAAGCGCGCCGCGCCCGGCCTTAAGGAGGTGTGCCATGGAAGGCAGTCATAGTCGAAAAACCTGCATGTCGCCCTCGGCACGCCGCAAGGATTCCGCGCACGCATAAGCGCCACTAACCGATCGTCAAAACCACCACAAAGGTGCCTGTCCCCTTTGTGGTGGTTCGCGGGTATGACGTGAGCGACATCTAGGTTTTTTAAAGCAAATACGACACGTACGCTAACTCCCTTCAACAAGGATGACCCTATGCTGATGCTCAAAACCGCCACGGTACTCGAAGCTATCTCCAAGCGCCGCCGCACGGCGCGCCCCGCCGCTCACGCCGGCCTGTCAAAGAACACCATATTCGCCGCCACCCATAGCGCCGAGGACGCCCTCGTGCTGCTCGACACCACGGCCGACGGGCTCACTGCCGAGCACGCCGCCGAGCGCCTAGACGCCACCGGGCCCAACACCATCGAAGCGCCGACCAAAACGCTCGCCCGCCGCATCGCCGACGCGTTCATCGATCCCTTCGCCGGCATCCTCGCCGCGCTCGCGCTGGTCTCGCTCTACATCGACGTGCTCGCCGTGCCCGAGCCGCAGCGCGACCCTTCCACGGTCATCGTCATCGGCATCATGCTGCTGGTATCGGGCGGCATGAAGTTTATCCAGGAAGCCCGCAGCGGCAATGCAGCCGAGGCCCTCAAGGACCTGGTCTCCAACACCTGCTGCGCCCTGCGCGACGACGAGCGTCTCGAGATCCCCTTCGACGAGCTCGTCCCCGGCGATATGATTCGCCTCTCTGCCGGCGATATGGTGCCGGCCGACGCCCGCATCATCACCGCGCGCGACTTGTTTGTGATCGAGTCGGCACTCACGGGCGAGAGCGAGGCCGTCGAGAAGACCGCCGCCATCACCGTCGTCGAGGGTGCCGACGGCTCCGCGCTGCCGCTCTCTGCCTGCAAGAACATCGTCTTTACCGGCACCTCCGTGCAAAACGGCACCGCCATGGCGCTTGTCGTTGCCACCGGCTCGGACACCTACCTGGGCGGCATCGCCAAGATGCTCAACGGGCGCGGCGAGAAGAGCGCGTTTGACCGCGGTGTCTCGAGTGTCTCCATGTTGCTCGTACGCCTCATGCTCGTTATGGCGCCGGCCGTCTTTACCATCAACGCCGCCACCAAGGGCAACGTCATCGACGCGTTGCTGTTCGCCACGAGCGTGGCTGTGGGCATCACGCCGCAGATGCTTCCCGTCATCGTGACCACGAGCCTGTCGCAGGGCGCCAAGGACCTCGCCCGTCGCCAGGTAATCGTCAAGGAGCTGCCGGCGATCCAAAACCTGGGTGCCATGGACGTCCTGTGCTGTGACAAGACCGGCACCCTCACCGAAGACCGCATCGTGCTCGAGCGCTACCTCAACACCGACGGCAACGAGGACGCACGTGTGCTGCGCCATGCGTTTTTGAACAGCTTCTTCCAGACCGGCCTCAAAAACCTTATCGACCTGGCCGTCATCGACCGTGCCGACGTGACGCCCTCGACCGTCGCACCCGATGCCATGCTGGGCCAGAGCCTGCGCGACCGCTATACCAAGGTCGACGAGGTGCCCTTCGATTTCTCGCGCCGTCGCCTGAGCGTAGTTGTCGCCGACGCCCAAGGCAAAACCCAGATGGTTACCAAGGGAGCTGCCGAGGAAATGCTCGAGATCTGCTCCTTTGTCGAGGTCAGCGGCATCGTCCAACCGCTCGCCGACGAGGAGCTCGCCCAGATTCGCAAGCAGGTCGTCGGGCTCAACGCCGAGGGCCTGCGCGTGATTGCCGTGGCGCAGAAGACCAATCCGCGCTGCGTGGGCGAGTTTGGCATCGCCGACGAGTGCGACATGGTGCTGATGGGCTTTTTGGCCTTCCTCGATCCACCCAAGGCAAGTGCCGCGGGCGCCGTCGCCACCCTCGAGGCCAAGGGCGTAGCGGTCAAGGTCCTGACCGGCGACAACGACCGCGTGGCCGCCACCGTCTGCGAGCAGATCGGCATCGACGCGAGCAACGTTTTGCTCGGCTCCGAGATCGATGCGCTCGACGACGCAGAGCTTGCCGAGCGTGCCGAGAAAACCCATCTCTTTGCCAAACTCTCGCCGCTGCAGAAGGCGCGCCTAGTGCGCGTCATGCGTGAGCTGCTCGGTCACACCGTGGGCTTTATGGGCGACGGCATCAACGACGCCGCCGCCATGCGCGCGAGCGACTGCGGCATCTCGGTCGACTCCGCCGTCGACATCGCCAAGGAATCCGCCGATATCATCTTGCTCCAGAAGGACCTGGGCGTGCTCGAGCGCGGCATCATCGAAGGCCGCCGCACCTACGGCAACCTGCTCAAGTACCTCAAGACCACGGTGAGCTCCAACTTTGGCAACGTACTGTCCGTAACCGTCGCGAGCCTGTTCTTGCCGTTTTTGCCCATGAGCGCCCTGCAGCTGGTACTGCTGTCGCTGGTCTACGAAATCGTGTGCATCGCGCTGCCGTGGGACACCGTCGATGACGCCTGGACCGCCCGCCCGCGCGCCTGGGATGCCGCGTCCATCAAGGGCTTTATGCTTGAGCTGGGCCCCGTGAGCTCGCTGTTTGACATTGCAACCTTTGCCGCGCTCTTCTTTGTGGTATGCCCCGCCGCCGTGGGCGCGAGCTGGTCCGAGCTTGCCGCCGCGGGCAACGTCGCAGGCATGACGGCCTTTGCAGCACTCTTCCAGAGCGGCTGGTTCGTTGAGTCCATGTGGTCGCAGACGCTCGTAATCCACATGCTGCGCTCCCCGCGCCTGCCGAGTCTGCGCGACCACGCCGCGCCCGCGCTGTGCGCTCTCACCGTGCTGGGTCTGGCGCTCGTCACCTGGCTGCCGGCAAGCCCCATCGCCGATGCACTGGGCCTCATGGCGCTGCCCGCGAGCTTTTTCGCGCTGCTCGTCGGCATCGTCACCGCCTACATCGCGCTCACTCAGCTGGCCAAGTGTCACTACATCGCCCGCCACGGCGAGCTGCTGTAGCGTCGCCGGAACTATCGTCAAGAATGCTTGGGCCGCTACGACCTGTCCCTGCTGGCCGCAGCGGCCCAAAACAGCTAAAAATGCCCCGTCCCAAATGAGCTAGTCATTTGGCGTCCAAGACCAGAAGAAATTGATAAGGGCCACGCGCGACTCGGCACCGGTCTTTTTATTGATCGAGGCGATATGGCGGTAGAGCGTGGAGCGCGAAAGGAAGAGCTTTGCGGCGATGTCCTGAACGCTCTCGTGCGATGCGACCAACGCCTCCAAAATATCGCGCTCGCGCTCTGTAAGCTCAAAGGCGGCGACAAAGGCATCGAGCCGCTCGCCGAGCGTGAGCTCCGGAACCTCCGCGAAATCGGGCTCGCTCTGAGCAGACGCGCGGTCCGCACCAAGATCATCGGCAGCAAACGCCAGCTCGCCGGGCGCCGCAGCGTCATCGGCCCGATGCCCAGACTGCCCCAGCAGCGAAATCGCAATGCCCACAAACAGCACGAGCACCGCACTCACCGCCAGCAGTACGTTCTGGCTCGAGACAATCGCCACCGCCGGCGCCGTCACGAGCATCGCGCAAACGTTGCTGATGACACGACCCATGCACGGCCACAGATACGACCAGTGCGCATAAACCGAAATGGCAGCAAATTTCGTCGTGAAAAACACCACGAAGAAGCCCGAACCCAGATAGAAAATCGCCATGGCCGCAAGCGCATTACCGCCATTGCCGTCGATGAGCAAGACAAAGAACGAAAGCGTGGACAACATGGCAGTGCAAGTCATGGTGATGTTCATATACGAACGACCGTGCAGGTCAAATAGGGCGCCGGCGACTAGAGCGCTCACGCCCATCAGCAAGCGCGGCCAATCGCCCAAGTCGATGGCCCCGGCGGCGTGCGAGGTCGTGAGCCCCGCATTGAGGGCGGCAAACACGCCAGCAAGACAGGCGGTTGCGACCGTCAAACGCACCACGGCGCGCCGAAAAGCCGCCGTTGATTCAGAATCGTCTTGCCATTTGGCGCCAAATTCCGACGCATCCACCGAAAGCTCGGCGATATCGGACTCGCTCCCAGGCTCAGATTCACCGCGTAGCTTGGCACGACGAGCGTCGTGGAGCAGCGCCACCTGCACAACCGCACAGGCAACAAGAACAAACTGTTGCGGAATTCCCGCGGGCATCACCATATGGTTGAGCACCTGCACCAGAACGCCCAGGGCATACGAAAGCGCCGCCGCGCGCGCCAAATACGGCGTCCGTGCAAAGCGTCGCGCAAAGTTGGCATGGGCGGTCGATCCGCAGTAGCCCAGCGTGCAGCACGCTATCAAACCGCCAGCGATTACCACCTCAAACCGAACAGCCATAATCAGCAGCAGCAATGCCGATACCAGCAACACGCCCGTGACGTCGCTCGTCGTATCGATCGCATGGGGGCGGCGGTAGTACAGAAGGGGGCGCACAAGAAAGCCGATCACGCTCGCACCGACGATGAAGCTCTCGTAGACACTGACCTCGCTCGGCGGCACAAACTCGGCAACACGCACGTCAAAAAGATACTCGCCAGCCAAATACGTAAAATAGAACAGCACCAGGCATATAATCTCCCGAATGCCCCGACGCAGGTATGCGGCTGTGTCTCCCATGCCTCTCATGAATCCCCCCCCCGCGCACTCAAATGTCTGGAAATCAATTCTAATAGAGAACCAGTCCCAATATCAAAATCGAGCTCGAAATGCCGCATATTTGACCCCAGCAGTCCACG
>CABUDB010000093.1 GCA_902490245.1 uncultured Collinsella sp. | reverse complement strand
GTGGTGGTTTGGGTGTTTGCCCAGATAAAACCTGCCAAAATAAACCTGTCCCTTTTTGGTAGGTTTGCTAGAGGAGGTTGGGATGGACAAGGCTGAGTTGCGGCGGGCGGCGATTGCCCAGCGCGACGTTCTTGATTTGGATGTGCGGGCGGCGAAGTCTGCCGTTATCTGCGCGCGGCTTGTTGAGCTGTTGGATCGCTCGGATTCCGCGGCGCCGCACACCGTTGCCGTCTACGCCGCGATGGGTTCCGAGGTCGATCCTGCCGCATTTGCCGCTGCGGCCGCCGCGCGCGGTTGGCGCGTGGCCTATCCGTGCATGTTCTCGGCAACAGACGCCGCAGCTTGTGGCCAGCGCATGTGCATGCGAGCAGTTGCCGCCGACGATGCGTCCGCGGCACCGTTTATCGCCCACCCCACGCGGGCCTTTGCGGCCACAGACATCGACAGCAGCCGCTTCCCCATCGTGCCTGCCGAGGCTCTCGACATGGTCGTCGTGCCGCTCGTAGCCTTCGACCGCGCCGACGCGCGCCTAGGCTACGGCGGCGGCTGCTATGACCGCTACCTGCCCATGCTCTCGCCCACATGCCAAATCATCGGCATTGCCTTTGACGAGCAGCGTGTCGACCACGTTCCCACCGACGCCCACGACCTACCGCTACCCCACATCATCAGCGCCTAACCGCCGTTGCATCGCACCCACACGATGAGCGTGGATAATCTCCCACTTTGAGCCCCCTTACGAGTCAAAAACGGGAGATTATCCACACTCGTTCAACAAGCGTCTAAAAATCCACGCTCGTGTGTCCGAAAATCCACGCTCAACCAATACACGTCCAGATTTCCACGCTCGTCTGTCCGGATTTCCACGCTCGTGTGGCTCAACGCCCTGCAACCGCCTCAGCACACGCGCGGTACGCCGGCAACTTTGAGTTTACGATCGAGCTTTGACGGGTCCCTCAGATCATCCCAGCACAAGCGCACGATCTTACAGTTATCAAGCAGCGAAAGCCTCGACTCGCGCTGACGCTCATCAAATTGCGCCTTTGCGAGCTTGCCCTCCTCCGCCGCCTTCTCACTTTTAACGAATCCGTCGAACTCCCCGATAATCAGCCGGTCACCCACACGCCACAAATAATCAACGCGATACGGCCGTCCCGGCTCAACTGGGTCGAACAGCTCAACTTGCAGCTCCGGCGTCTGCCAACCGCGCTCGATCATCAGCGCGCGTGCCTTGGACTCACCACCGCTTTCCGATAGGCCATCGGCACACCGCGCAACACTTCGCGCCGTCACAACACCGCGACGATTTAAGCCAAGCATGTCGATTGCCTCAACGAGATGCTCCTTCGACAACAGCCGCTCATGAAGCACCGAGTCCGCAATGATCAGTCCCTCGACAAACGATGCATCGACCAGGCAATCCGTAATCGTTTGATCGATATCGGTCACGGCAATATCCATCTGGATTGCCCGTGTTTGACGAGCATAACGATGGCGAATCACCTGAGAGCCGGGCGTCGTCGATTGCGCCGGCGCCGCGGCGATATGGATGTGCGTCAAATTGGCATGCGAAACCGAAAGGCCATAGATAACAGCCGCCGTATAGGAGCAAAACGTCCAGTCGGGATGCTTTTGCGCAAGGGCCCGCACCCGATGCAGATAACGCTGCCGAAACTTGAGCTCGGACCAATAATCCGGACGCGCATACAGCCCCGGCATGACCGCCTCTAGACTTCCCGCCGCCACACGCCGCTCAATCTGCTTTGCCTCCGCCGCCGTGCGTGCGTACACGCAGCTCATCTGCTGTTCGCATGCTTTAATGTGACTTGTAAGCCTTTGATTCGCCGTCATGTTTCCCATGTCGCCTCCCAACTCTTGGAACGGCGCAAACGTACCAGACGGTTTCATGCGAAGTCTGACCAAATGCTGTCCAGGCGCTGACCAAATGCTTGACGGTTTTGGACGTTTTAGGCTGATGACTTATATCTGCAGGTAGGGTGGTTGTCGAGAGGTCCCCGTCTCCATAATTTGGCGCCTTGGTCCATCGGATTATCAGAAAGAAAAACCCGTCGAGATTCAAGATCACGCCAAATGCGACTTTGCCTCTGCACGCACCGTCTCTTAGCCGAGCCATCGGCATCTACATATAAAAAATGAGCGTGGATAATCTCCCGTTTTGAGCCTAGTTTCAAGCCAAAAGCGGGAGATTATCCACGCTCGATTTGTAAACGTCCGAAAATCCACGCTCGTGTGTCCGATAATCCACGCTCGTCATGCCGTGAGCACAGCCACAGTCGCAGCCACGGCCGCAGCCTAGTGCTCCTCGCCGGCGCGGGCCAGGTCGTAGGGCGTGGTCTGGTAGACGTAGTAGTTGAGCCAGTTGGTGTAGAACAGCTGAGCCTGGCTGCGCCAGACGTTGCGCGGTTCGGCGGTGGGATCGTCGCCCGGGAAATAATGCGCCGGCACCTGAGGGTTGAGGCCGCGCTTCACGTCGCGCTCGTACTCCAGGCGCAGCGTATCGGTATCGTACTCGGGGTGGCCAAATACAAAGAAGCGGCGGCTGTCGGTCGACTTGACGATGTACAGGCCCACCTCGTCGGACACGGCCACGACCTCAAGCTGCGGCTCGGCCTCCACGTCCTCGCGGCGCACATCGGTGTTGCGCGAATGTACGGCATAGAAACGGTCGTCAAAGCCGCGAACCAGCGGGCTTTGCGGCTTCACCAGATAATGCTCGAACACGCCGCTCGCCTTTGCCGGCAGGTCGTGCTTCTGGATACCGTAATGATGGTAGAGCCCCGCCTGCGCGCCCCAACAAATGTGCAGCGTAGAGTGCACGTGCGTGGTGGACCAATCCATGATCTGGCAGAGCTCGGGCCAGTAGTCGACCTCCTCGAACGGCATCTGCTCCACCGGCGCGCCCGTGATGATCAGGCCGTCGTAGTGGATGTCGCGGATGTCGTCGAACGTGCGGTAAAACGTCTCCAGGTGGCCGGCGCTCACGTGCGTGGCCTCGTGCGTCTTAGTGCGCAGCAGGTCCACCTCCACCTGCAGCGGCGTGTTGGAGAGCTTGCGCATAATTTGCGTCTCGGTGGCGATCTTGGTGGGCATGAGGTTGAGGATGAGCACGCGCAGCGGACGGATGTCCTGGTGCAGCGCGCGGTACTCGGTCATGACAAAGATGTTCTCGCTCTCGAGCTGCGCGGCGGCAGGGAGGGCGTCGGGGATGCGAATGGGCATGGATGCTCCTTATGAGTCAGTTGCAGCTATGGTACAACGACCGGCCCCATCCGCGCGAGCACATCGCCCAGCGATGCCGTCAGCGGTCCAAATCACTCCAAAAGTAGAGATTAAGGCATGTCCCAAAATCTACGGCACTTTAGTCTAGCAAAGTAGCAGCAGAACGCTACAATGGTTCGACGCGAAAAACTCGGCCGAAAGGATACATATATGTACCAGACGCGTAAGATCGGTGTGGTCGGCCAGGGCCACGTAGGAGCACATGTCGCCAACAGCCTGCTCATGCAGGGCATTGCCGATGAGCTGTACCTGTGCGATATCAACGAGGCCAAGGTGACGTCCGAGGTCCAGGACCTGCGCGACTCCCTTTCGTTTGTCCCGTACAACACCAAGATCGTCAACTGCTACGACCACTACGAGGAGCTTGCCTGCTGCGACGTCATCGTCAATGCCGCTGGCAAGGTCGCACTGGCCGCTGGCAACCGCGACGGCGAGCTGTTCTTTACCACCGACGCCGCCCGCACCTTTGCCAAGCGCATCGTCGACGCCGGCTTTGACGGCATCTTCGTGAGCATCTCCAACCCCTGCGACGTCGTGTGCACCGAGCTGTGGCACCTGACCGGCTACGATCCCAAGAAGATCATCGGCTCGGGCTGCGGTCTGGACTCCGCCCGCCTGCGCACCGAGATCTCCAAGAAGGTCGGCGTGAGCCCCAAGTCTATCGACGCCTACATGATCGGCGAGCACGGCTTTAGCCAGCTTGCAGCCTTTAAGGCCGCAACCATCGCCGGCAAGAGCCTCAACGAGCTTCAGACCGAGAACCCCGACAAGTACGCCTTCGACCACATGGAGGTCGAGGAGCTTGCACGCAAGGGCGGCTATGTGACCTACCAGGGCAAGCAGTGCACCGAGTACGCCGTCGCCAACTCCGCCGCGCGCGTCTGCGCCGCCGTGCTTCACAACGAGCACGCCGTGCTTTCGGCCTCTACGCTCATGACCGGCCAGTATGGCGAGGAGGGCATCTTCACCTCCCTGCCGTGCGTGATCGGCGCCGAGGGCGTCGAAGAGGTCTACACGCTCGACCTGTCCGAGTACGAGCTTGAGGGCTTCCACAAGAGCTGCCAGCACATCCGCGACAATATCGCCCAGCTCGACTGGTGGGACGCCGAGGCATACGACGCGAAGTAGGCCGCCGGCTGCCGCAACCTTGCGAATCTATGCGCGATACTAAGCGGGCCGCGCCGGAAACCCACCGGCGCGGCCCGCTTTTTACGCACGCTGTTCGCTTGCGAATCGAAGGTGAATGCTTTTCCCGGTACCTAGTACTGCTCGATGCGCATGTAGCGACGAATCTCGGGGCTGTGGTTGAACACCTTGCCGCGGGCGGCGCGCAGCTCGCAGCTCATGTTGTAGAAGAAGATCGGCTCCAGGTACGAACGCACGCTGGCGGGCACCTCGCCCACGCCGTACTCGAGCGCGTCGAGCACCATGACCGTGTCGGTGTGCGTGTTGAGGAACGCGAGCGCACGCTCCTCCATGGGGCGGCACTCGCCCGATCCGAGCTGCACAAAGTAGAACACGCCGGGCTCGGTAGCCTCGAACGGGCCGTGGAAATACTCACCGGAGTGGATGTAGCAGCAGTGCTGCCACTGCATCTCCATGAGCGAGCAGATCGCCATGGCGTAGGTCTGGCTAAAGTTGGGGCCGGAGCCCAGGATGTAGAAGAACTTATGCTGCTGGCAGAGCTCGGCAAAACGGGCGCCCAGCTCGGCGTTGACCTTCTCGCGCGCGGCGGGCAGCAGCGCGTCCATCTGCTTAAGGCCAGCGTACATGTCGGCAAGCGCCTCGTAACCCTCCTGCTGGTCGAGCAACTCGGCGGCGATCAGAGCGCCGATGCCCTGCGGCACCTCGGCCTGTGACACGCCCTCGCCCCACGGATAGACCCAGGTGGTCCACTTGCCGTTATCGATCTTGGAGCCCTCGCAGTCGGTCATAGCGACGACCTCGGCGCCGGCAGTCAACGCCATTTCGCAACCGTCGACAACCTCCTGCGTGTTGCCGCTGTGGCTACAGGCGACGACGAGCGACTTCGATCCCAGGCTCTTGGGGGCCATCAGGCAAAACTCGCGTGCAGTGTAGACCGTCGAGGTAAACGTGGTGGCCTCGCGCTTGAGCAGCTCGTTGGCCGGCATCAGGTCGATCATAGAACCGCCGCAAGCGATCCAAAAGACGTTCTCAATCTTGCCCTTGCGCTCGATGATTTCCTGAACCAGATCATGTGCGTTCATCCTGATTTTCCTCCTTGTGGGGCGGCTTTGAGCGACGGCAGCTCGTACCTGCTGTCGTTCTATGTTGTCCTATTTATAGCACGCACGACGACACTCGTGAAGCCATTTCGCCAAACTTGTTCTATGTTGTTCTATCTGTGGACGTTAGATGTCGAACACGTAACGCGAGCCCACGATCTTTTGGCGTCCGAGCAGCAAGGGCCGCTCGTCCTCATCGGTAAAGTACGCCTCCATATAGAAGAGCGGTTCGCCGACCGGCACCTCCAGCAGCGAGGCCACCTGAGCATCGGCAAGCGCAATCTCCACGGTACAAGGATCGGACTTAAGCGGCGCGCGGCCCGAATGCTCGGCAACGAGCGCAAAGATGGAATTGTCCGTGAGGTCCTTGTCGGCAAGCGTCTGCAGATAGGGATGGTCGACCAGCACAAAGGCATTGTTCTCGAGCATGACGGGCACGCCGTCTGCCGTGCGCACGCGCTCGACAACGATGAGCTCGCAGCCGGGTTCCACCCCAAAAAACGCCGCGTCCTCGCGTGTCGCCGCGGCCACCGTGCGCGACACCAGGCGTGCTCCGGCTACCATGTCATTGGCAGCGCAACCCTCGGAAAAGCTCTGAACGTCACCCTTCTGGACAATCTTGCGTTTGAGCTTGGGCGCGCACACAAACGTGCCCCTCCCCTGCTGGCGGTTGAGATACCCCGCGCGCGACAGCTCCTCGACGGCGCGGCGCACGGTGATGCGTCCCACGCCGTAGTACTTCGCGAGCTCCATCTCGGAAGGAATGCGCGAGCCGGATGCGTACACGCCACGCGCGATCTCGCCTTTTAGGTCGTCCATTACCTGCTGGTACAGCGGCACGGCAGACACCTCAGTGCGCTCGGTTTTATCGTCGGATGCCATCATTACGCGCAGGATGGCAAGTCATGGTCTATTCCCGCCAGTTTTGAAACCTACGAGTTGC
>CABUDB010000092.1 GCA_902490245.1 uncultured Collinsella sp. | reverse complement strand
ATAGCATCCCAGGATTCCATGACTTTATTCCAGTTGCCGCCCAAGCCTTTCAGGACAACGCTATTATCCCAGCTCCAGTTGCCTCCTTTTGATAGGTTGTAAGGAGGATCGGCGATAATCAAGTCAACGGAATTATCCGGTAACGAGGTCATTCCCTCGATGCAATCCATTTTGTAAACGTGATTTAACTCAACCGCCATTACCCCTCCTTATCTCAAATTAAAGGATTATATCAACAACGTTTCTCATTAACTACTGGAAATCCTTGTCTAGTCTCTTGCAGCAGACAAGCGTGCTGTCCAAAATTACCGGCAGCTAGCTGCCTATGGTATGTACCAAGTACCCATCCGTAGTGCTTCCGGGATCCGGCTGACCTCAACGCTGCCCAGAGCTGTGTTAGGGCATCGGGCGAGCTTCCGGCTCCTCGGGCTTAACCGCAGCAGACGCGCTCCGAATCTCGCAAGCGGCTATGGCTGAAGCGTCTTTATGTGACCCAATGCACACAACAGTATTGTTCTCTTTTGCTCAAAGTAAGATCGAAGCAACGCATATATTCCCAAGACAATCAAGAATAGCGCCACAATAATCCGCGCAGCAATTGGATTGCTGGCTATCATCGCAGACAAATATGCTCCGACCGTAAGAGAAATAATGATGCCAATCAGACTGAGGGCCCAGCTCGTATAATGCGTTTCAGCAACCGCCTGTTCGATTATTTCACATTTCTTTTTCAGACTGATGTCCTCGTCAGCTCCAGCGAGAGAGAAATCAATTCTTGAAATCAAATCGATTAATTCTGCCTCACTGTATTCGCTCTTCTTGAATCTTTTAATGAAGAAACCTCCCGGTCCAGGACCATAGATGAGATGGTTTACACGAAACAGGTCCCTATAGACAATTCCCATTGCAATCTCCCTAAATTCCAGTCAGATATGTTCTATCATTTCGTGTGGACAGATTTTTATCGGACTGCTGGCAACCATTCACTGGGTCATCCCGTTCAGCAAATCCTCGTTCAATTGCGCCCCGTGTCTTACATACCCACGCTCGAGCTTGCCTCCAAGCCTCGAGGCGTTGCGCTTTGCAAAGCGGAAATCGAATTCTCGACGGAAATGGAGCAGATTCACATTCCCCATGTCCAGAGACATGGCCCTCGTGATTACCCGCCCAACCATCAATGACCACGATGTTCAAAAGCGGTGACTATTCGGAGCGCTTCTTAGTGAGCATCAAGAGGCACCCACGCAGAAGGAGCGCATAGCCTCAGCACTGGAGGTGACTGGCGCTGGCATCCGGATCGACCGCATTGACGAGATTTTAATGTCCGGGCGATGGGTTAGAATCCGATTGGGGACTAGAGAAAGACAGCGCCATGGATGAAAGCAACAACAAACACCAGAACGAGCGGGATCAGGACCCCGGTTTCGCTCCCACTGTAAGCGGCGGCAGCACAACGCCCCTGAAGCGAAAGGCCACCATCGGCGCGGCAGTCGCGCTCGTCGTCGCGGGGCTCGGGCTCGGCGGCGCATGGGTGGCCGGCGCCTTCGCCCCCAAACCCGAGGCCACCGAAGCCGGTGGCACGCTCGCGGGAGACGACGGCAAGGACGTGGCGGACAAGGCCGCCGACAACGCCTCCAAGGCACCTGCCGCCGATAAGGAGAAGGTGGTGGAGGCGGACGCCGTGGCCGATGGTACCGCGAGGGCTGAGGACAAGGGGGCCGATGCGGAGAAGCCGTCGACGGGCTCGGACTCCTCGCCGTCCAAGTCGGACTCAAAGCCCTCTTCCGGCTCCACCAATAAGCCCAACCATGAGCATGAGTGGCAGGCTCCGTACCGCACTGAACCGGTATACACCACCGAAACCTATACCCTTGTCGACCAGAAGGCGTGGGACGAACAGGTTCGTAGCGGTAGCCATTTCCTGTTCTCGGACGGCCACATTTGCTATGACGGTATAGAAGCAATGAATTATCAGTTTGATACTGGCTGTTCTTATTCTGTAGTGGATGACTACAAGACAATCCACCATGAGGCGATTACGCATCAGGAGACGCGTCAGGTAGAGACCGGGACCAAGCAGGTCCTCACGGGCTACCGCTGCCCCGGGTGCGGCGCCGTGAAATAGCCCGTAGACACGCGTCCCATGCGTGATTTCGACGGGGACTGGGCTCGGAGACGCCCCACCCCATACGCCTGCTCCGTCGACCCCAGCAGGGCCCCGTGCGATTCGGCCGCTGCCTTCAAAGGCGATGGGAACAGCACTCGCCGCCTTTCCTCATTCGTCGGTGAACGGTTGAAACAGCGGCACTTCCCCGCGCTTCTCATACCCGCGCTCGAGCTTCATCCCAAGCTCCGCAGCGCAGCGCTTCGTTTCCTCGGTAAACAGGTCATCGATTGCCCTGTCAATTCGCACGCAGGTCTCGAAATGCTCGTCCTTCCAGGGCAGATTGAGCCCCAGGCTCGTATCCCAATAGCCGCCGAGCTTTGCGTTGATTACCTCCTCGGGATACAGCACGTCTTGGCGAATACCTTCGATCGCCTCGTCCTCGTCCATGTCGCAGGCTGCATCGTCCTTCTTGAGACACTTGCGCAGCTCCTTTTGCTCGCGGATGCGATGCAGCGCGCTGGCGCACACCACAGCCAAAAAGCGATAACGTTCGCATAGGTCCCATTCGCCGCCGAGCCATACGCGATAGCCCAGAACGACGCTTGTGGGCTCCTCGTTGAGCAGGAACAGGTCCCACGGATACACTTCAGCGCACGCGTCCTCTCCCAGCTTTTGCGCGCCACCGCGCGTAAAAGCGCACGGCTCTACGTCGTAATAGCCAAAGCCGTGGTCCGCATTGCGACGATTGATGACATGCTTGGGCAACAGGACGATCTTGTCGCTGGGCTCGGGATCTATCTTCCGCAGCTTTTTGATCTTGCGGCGGGCGCGCTTTAGGTCGCGCTCGTTATCGACACGGCCACGGTCATCCGGCTTGCCGCCGTATCGCAGGGCAACCTCGGGTGCCAGGATCTTTGTGTCAGCAGCGCACAGCAGGTCGCTCACGGTGGGCAGATCTTCCCACTCAATACCGTCGACATCCCAAATCCTACTCATGTTCAACCTCTTTCTGGCTGTTCAACTACGTGCTCATTCGCCCTGTTTAACGTGCTTGTAGGGCATATGCCCCGCTAGAGCGCCTTCTTACTCGGAGCAATCACCTCGTCCACCAGGCCCAGCTCCAGGGCGCGCTTGGCGTTGCACCAGCAGTCGCGCTCGGTGAGCTCGTGGAACTCCTGCGCGCTCAGGTTGCCATGCTCGGCCAGCAGCTCGTCCAGCTCGGCGCGCATGGCCGCTGTATGCTGGGCCACAATCTCGATATCGGTCTGCTGCGCCATGCCTGTGCCGCCCATCAGTTGGTGGATGAGCACCTGCGTGTGGCGGTACACCTGGCGGTGGTCGCCGCAGGCCAGGATCACCGCGGCCATCGAGGCCACGACGCCCTCGCCCACCGTGATCACGGGGCAGTCGAGCGACTGCATGGTGTCGATGAGCGCCAGCCCCGCCGTAACGCTGCCGCCCGGGCTGTTGATGATGAGGGTGATGGGCTCGGCCGCGCTTTGATGTTCCAGCACCAGCATGGACTTAATGAGGCCGTTGCAGGTTAGGTCGTTGACCTCGCCCTCCAGCAGCAGCACGCGACTGTTGAGCAGCTCGCTTGCCATATCTACGGCGGCAACGCGACCGTCCTTAGACTTCTTGATGATGCTGGGTTCACGATACATAACGGACATGGTAATTCCCTTCTAAACGGAATCGGTAAGGAGGCAAAACGGGGCCGCACGGTTTACGGCTAATGGAAGCCATGCGGCCAAATAAGCAAGATGGAGCACGCGAAGCCGCAAGGACTAATCCCTCAGCCACTTGGCCGCATTGGGATGATCACCGCAAAAATACTTCTTGGCACGGAAGGGGCGCATGCCGGTCACTTTGACCAGACAATCGGCGCGCGGCATAAGCCCCACCTCGCCCGGGGTTATCACGCAACCGCGCACATCGACGGCAGTGCGCTCGGCGCCCACATAGTTGGTGCCCAAAACCGACTCGCCACACAGCTCGCTTATGTAGTTCTGCGTCGCGATGTTGCTGCCGCCGCCCATGTAGACCAAGCTGTCGCAGTTATCGAGGATGGTATGAGCTGTGGTTTCGCCATACACACCATCGAGCTGGCTCAACGACTGCGCGCACATCAAAAAGCTCATGCCACGGCTGCGCACGGTCGCAATACTCCGCTCAAAATCGGGGATGCGGCCCACGTTGGGAAACTCATCCAGAATAAACTGCACGCGGCGCTGCAAATGCCCACTAGGGCTGGCGTCGGCGCGGCGCTGGGCCAGGTTAAACAGCTGCTTAAGGGCAACGTTGGCAAGCCATGCATTGGTCGAGTCGTTGTCGCTCACCTTAAGATCGATTACGCGCTTGCCCTCGTCGATACGGTCAAGACGCATTTCATCTTTCTCATAGACGCGCATGAGCTGGGGAGTCTTAAGCCGCGAGATGGTCGCATTGAGTGTGATCAGAATACTCTTAAGCGTCCTATCGGCTGCTCCGCGAAAATCGCGGTACTGCTCAACGCCATACAGGTCCGCGTTCGCCGACTCATACCTGCCAAGAAATTCCTTGGACTCCACCTGCCCCACAAGGTAGTCCAACGGAAATCGGCCCTCGCCATCTCCCGTGACCTTGATGAGCGCGGCCAGCTTAAAGACGTTGTTCATCTTAAGGTAGCGGCGCGGAGCCGTGGGATCCCCACCCGGCGCAAATGTGCCGGCAAGGCACTCCAAAAGGAACAGGATTCCAATAATCGCTCGGAGCAGCAGATCGCTCGCGTTGTCCCAAAACGGGTCGTTCCTAAAGCTGCGCCCATCAGGATCGACCCCCTCCATGATTGCCGCCACTGTGGTGGGGATATCCTCGACATCCATCACGTAACGCAGAGGGTCGTATCCGGCCGACCGCTCGGGATTAACAGTATCGAGAACCGTTACCTCGTAGCCGTCCTCTTCAAAGCCTTTCCCCGTACGGCGCAGCAGCTCACCCTTGGTGTCTGTGACCACATAACAGCATTCGTGGTGATTGAGCAGGTTGGGCAAAACGAAACTCGCCGTTTTGCCGCTGCCGGTTCCGCCAAAGACAAACACGTTGTTGGACACGCTCGTCTCCCAGTGCTTATCGCCCTCGTAAAAAGCAACCGTGGCACCGTGCGCCAAGATCACATCGCGCTGCTCATCGCCGGACGACAGCGCCTGCATTTCCTCCTTGGTCGCCCACTTCTTGGCTTGATACTCCGTTTGCTGTGCGGCCTCGTAGCCGTACATCTTAATGACCGACATGTCACGGCCCCTTTCTTGTCGATGGTTCTGCGTAGTTGCTAGGAAGTACGGCCGATGCCTTCGCCCTCCTTGGGGCTTGTCGCGCATGGCAACTTGACCGCGCCGTCAATCAGTCGCTCGGCCTGCGCCACATAGCTCTCGCGCGCCACGGTTGAGACCGTCCCGTCGCGCAGATACGCAAGCAACGACTCGATCATCAGCTTGTCGAGCAGGTCGTATCCCTTGGCCTGAGCGTAGTTGAGGGTGTAGCGGTCCCGAAGCCTCTGTACCTTGGTTGCCAAATCGGTTTCCATCTTTTCCTCCCTGTAATAAAAGTTCTGCCGATTGTCCGAAAGCGCCTCAAACGGGCGTTTGACACATAGCTCGAAGTTGAAACGCGAACTCGCATCGAATACGCGTTGCTGAATCACGCGGTAACGTTCGAAAAACATGACGGCATCGTCTTCGTCCGCCGTAAATCCATGCGATCCATCGCGATGCACGTGGTCGCTGGGTCTTTTGTAGTCGATGCTTCGCACAAAGCGAGACGGAATGCGTCCCCCTTTTTCGGACGAGTACTTCATACCTGTCGAAACCTGCTCAAACATGAGCACGCCGCTCGATTTAAAGCGCGGATTGCTTCCGTGCCGAAACAGGCTAATTAAGATGGCCATGCAGCGCATACAGTTATCGCGCTGGGGAAAGTACAGCGACAGCAAAGCGAGCGCCGCCGCGGCCAAAAGCTCGCGAGCCTCGTGCACATCGTCTCGATACTGCTCGGGCACCAGCCCGGGAATATCGGGTGAATGCTTTTCCAGTACGCCAACAAGCGCCTTAGCGAGGCGTTCAACGTTCTCCTCACCGCAGTACGGATACGGAAACGGCTTCTCTGCCTTCACGTTCTTTTCGCACATGCCACGGAGGTCTTCGTCGAGCGTGTTGAGGAATACCTCATAAATGTTGTCTTCGTTCTTCATGGATGCTTCTTCCTGTCCAGTTGCAAATGTTTGTCGGTAAGTTTGTTCTAAGTTTTAGAATGTTCTGAGGCATAGGTAGTAGTTATTGACCTAACCTGCTGCTTCGTAAGTGAAATTGCCCTGCTCGATAGCGCAGTTTGCCTAAAGGCTGTATAGCGGTT
>CABUDB010000091.1 GCA_902490245.1 uncultured Collinsella sp. | reverse complement strand
AGGCCATCGACCAGACCGAGGCCATCAAGACCATCAAACGGAAAATCACAGACCCGAGCTTGCTGGGGTCGTGACGAATATCCACCAGCGAGACGACCAAGTTAAAGCTGCGCTCGGAGTCAAAGAAGTCGCCGATGAGCTCGGCCCAACGGTCGCGCTCGGCCTTGGAACGGCGGGCGAAACCGTAACCCGGCAGGTCGACAAAGTGCACGTCGTCGGCCTCAAAGAAGTTGATGTTGCTCGTCTTGCCCGGCGTGCTGGAAACCTTGACCAGGTTCTTGCGGCCAAAGAGCTTGTTCATAATCGACGACTTGCCCACGTTGGAGCGGCCGACAAAGCTCACCTCGGGGCAAGTGGACTCGGGAATCTGCGAAACCTTGCCGTAGCTGGCGACGAACTTGGCAAGCTGGTAGTTAATGGAATCGGCCATGGACACTCCTTGGTCGTAGGTTCTTACAAACAGACGCGCTATTGCGCAGCGGCAATGCGGCGGACGATATCGAGCGTGATGTCACTTGCGACACGCGCGTACTCGAACAGATCGAACTCGCGCTCGCAAATTGCATCGTACGCCTCGTCACAATTATCGCTGATAGCGCGCAACACCAGGCAATCGACACCATTTTTGGTTGCGACATGGGCAATTGCCGCGCCCTCCATGCCGACACAATCGGCATGCGTCGCCTCGATAGCGTCGTTGCGCATGACGGCGCCCGTCACAAAGCGGTTACCCGTGGCAATCGTGCCAACCAGGAACTGCTTGGTGCCCTCGTTCGAAGCGACTGCATTTGTCGAAGCGTCAACAAACCCACGCTCAGCAAGCACATCGGCGGCAATATCGACCAGCGCAGGCGTCGAGCCAAACTCCTCGAGCCCCGGTGCGGACTCGGCGATAAGCGCGGTATCGGTATCCAGATAGCGCAGGCGTTTGCCAATGACCACGTCGTCGATATGGAGCTTGGGGTTCAAACCGCCCGCGATACCCGAAAACACAACAGCCTGCGGAGCATACTTGCTAATGAGGTGCTGTGTTGCAGCGGCGGCGTTCACCGTGCCCATGCCCGCCGTTGTGGCGACAACTGTCAGACCGTCGAGCTCGCCGCTTACAACGGTCAAGCCTGCTTCCCGCGCCTCGCAAACGTCGCTCAGCTCTTCCTTAATCTGCATGATCTCTTTTTCGAGCGCACCGATAATCGCGATGGTAGCCATACCATTCCCCAAACCTATACGAAATTCTCAACCACGGTATGGTACCAGCATTTTGTTTGACCTCGCCAAACGAACACGCTAAGCCAGTGCAGCTCGCGTATCAAACAGCGCCTTTGCAATCGCGGCCGTAACCTCGCTCGAGTGGTCGCTCCACGGCATCGATGTCATGGCGCTCATGACATAGGTACGGCCATCGATGTCGATAGCAGGCATTTCTTTCCAAAGATATTCAGTCGCGTTTAAGGTGTCTCTAAACAATAAGCAGGCGTTTCTATGCAAAAACACCGATTCCGTTGCGCATCTTTGCCCAAAACGCAGTTGCGGTGAAATAGTTCCTGTTTGGGCGGCATAAGCCGAAAAACAAGAACTATTCCACCGCAACTTGACGGGGCTCCTTAGCAATCAACTAGGTGCCCGGGGGGCACTCATTTAAGTCTGTCCCCAATGAGTGCCCTGCTAGCCGATGGCGTTTTTGAGTTCCGCACGGCGCTTTTTCATGCCCGTCATGACTGCGTTGCGCAGCTCGGGCATGCGCGCGGTATCCATCTGGGGCACGCCCTCAAGCTTATAGGGAATCCCCAGCTGCTCATACTTGACGACACCCATCGTGTGATACGGCAGCATTTCCAAGCCCACCACGTTGTGCCATGGAGCGATCAGGCGACCGAGCTTCTCGCACTCCTCCACCGTGTCGGTAATGCCCGGCACCACCACGTGGCGAATAACAACCTTAATCTTGCGACGGGCAAGCTCATCGCCAAACGCCAGGATGCGCGCAGGATCGCAGCCGGTCAGCTTTTTATGCTCAACCGGATCGGCATGCTTGATGTCGAGCAGCACCATATCGGTCTCGTTGAGAACAGCATCGAACTTCTCCGGATGCTTGGGATCAAATGCATAGCCACAGCTGTCTAGGCAGGTGTGTACGCGGCCATCGGGGTTGTTGTGCATCACGCGGAACAGGTCGGCCAAAAACTCGGGCTGCAGGAGCGGTTCGCCGCCCGAAACGGTAATGCCGCCGCTACGGTAAAACTCATGGTTGCTCTGGAACTCGTCCATGAGATGCTCGACGGTCACCATCGTGCCGCCGTTAACAGACCAGGTATCGGGATTGTGGCAATACGCGCAGCGCATGGGACAGCCCTGAACAAACACCACAAAGCGGATGCCGGGTCCGTCGACCGTTCCCATCGTCTCGATCGAATGCACGCGACCCAGGGCATACGCAGAGTCCTCGGGATGAGCATCCACACCCTCAAGCGTCATCTCAGCCATTCCCGCAACCTTGCCTCTCTTTGGTTTTTGTCAATTAAAATGCCAGAGCCATTCTAGCCCATACACCTGATGGCGAAACGGTTTAGCGGTCAATTAGATCGTCCTATTTGATTCCACGCAAAAGCGGCGGGAAGGTTGTCACAACCCGCTCGCCGCCGAAGCAATAGAAATCGATAGACGCCAGGCCCTACGCCTTGAGCGTAAGCACCGCGCCAAAGGCGGTCGGGCCGCAGTGGCTCGAGATGACGCCGCCGACCTGAGTCCAGGTAACGTCTTTAAAGCCCAGGTCGTGCGCATAGACTTCCATATCGTCGCGCAGCTCCTCGGAAAGGCCCACTGAATACGCCAAACCAATGTGCGAGTAATCAATATCGCCCTTCGCAACCATGTGGTCAATAAAGGCACGGGCGCATTTGAGCATAGAGCCGCGGAGCTTCTTGGTCGCCACGAATTTGCCACCCGTTACCTCAATGCAAGGTTTAATCTTGAGCAGATGGGCACCGAGGAATGCCACGTCGGACAAACGACCGCCGGCCTTAAGGAAGGCAAGGTCGGTAGGAACAAAGCCCAACAGCACGCGGTCCATAACGGAATTGGTAAAGGCGAAAATCTCGTCGACGGTGGCATCCGGATGAGCTTCGATATACTTGGCGGTCTCAACGGCGACAAGCGACTGGCCCACCGACACAAAGCGCGTATCCATGGAGAAGACGTAATCGCGGCCCTTTGCCGCAATCTTCGACGACTGATGCGAGCAGGTCGTAACCTCGGAATACGCAAGATGCAGAATGGTCGCATCGGGCTGCTCGGCGTGGATGCGATCGTACACATGTGCAAAATCCGCCGGCGCGCAGCCGCTCGTCTTGGGCATCACGCCAAACTCGTTGCAGCGCGAGTAAATCTCAAGCGGGTCGATCGAGCCGTCTTCAACGGTCTCGTCACCAATCGTGACATGCATGGGCACGCGCACGATGCCGTAGCGTTCGCAGAGCTCCGGCGTCACATCCGACCCAGACTCAACCACGATTACGTACTTGCCCATTATCATCACGACCCATCTCGACGTTGGCTTTTCAATATGTGACGCACGTCCGCCGTCCTGCTGCAGAACGGCCTCCAAGCGCCAAAGAGACGCCGCCCCTTGCACACAACAAAGGACAGCGTCTCCCTGGAAAACTCCGTGCTTATCTGAGATTCTACACGGTTTATTAAGGAGTGTTACTTATTCCGCAAACGGTAGCTATACGCGATAAACGGTAGCAAGCAAGTATCCAGAACGCTCAACCCATTAGGAGAGTTCCGCCTAAAGGGTGACTACACAGGACCCCGCCGGGGCTGTTTGGGCTACCTCCCAAAATATTCCGCAGGACGCAAGAAGCCCTCTTCGCACGAAGTGCGCAGCGAGAGCTTCTTGCATGTCCGAGGACGTTTTGGGAGGTAGCCCAAACAGCCCCGGCGATCCTGCGGGAGTTAAATCCCTTTAGAACTTGTTGTGGAAGGTACGCGAAATGACCTCGTCCTGCTGCTCCTTGGTGAGCGTGTGGAAGTTCACGGCGTAGCCGGAAACGCGGATGGTCAGCTGCGGGTACTTCTCGGGGTGAGCCTGAGCGTCGAGCAGCGTCTCACGGTTGAAGACGTTGATGTTCAGGTGGTGGCCACCCTTCTCGGCGTAAGCGTCGAGCATGTGGACCAGGTTATCGGCCTGAGTCTCGGAAACTTCAGAAACCTTCATAATGTGTCTCCTTCGATTGATAGGCGCCGACCAAAACCGGCGCACTAATCAGTAATCGTTATTGTTAGTATAGCACTAACAATAGTTATTCGCCCAGCTGATCAAGGTCGATATCGCCAAAGAACACCTGGTCCTCCTTGCCGAGCGCACCCGGGATGATGGAGAAGGTGTTGGAGATGCCGTCCTGAGCATCGCGGAACGGGAGCTTGGAAACCGAAGACAGCGAAGCGATGGCGCCGTGGCTATCGCGCTTGTGCATGGGGTTAGCACCCGGGGCGAACGGCTGGCCAGCCTTGCGGCCGTCGGGGGTGGAGCCGGTCTTCTTGCCGTACACGACGTTGGAGGTGATGGTCAGAACCGAGGTCGTGGGCACGGAGTTGCGGTAGGTGTCGTTCATGCGGATGTACTCCATGAACTGGTGCACAACGTCGTGAGCGATCTGGTCGACGCGGTCGTCGTCGTTACCGTACTTGGGGAACTCGCCCTCGGTCTCAAAGTCGACAATGATGCCGTTCTCGTCACGGACGGGGTGGACCTTGGCGTACTTGATGGCGGACAGGGAGTCAGCCACAACGGAAAGGCCAGCGATGCCCGTAGCGAACCAACGATGCACGTGCTTGTCGTGCAGAGCCATCTGGATGCGCTCGTAGCAATACTTGTCGTGCATGTAGTGAATGATGTTCAGCGAGTTGACGTACACGCCAGCGAGCCACTTCATCATGTCGTTGTACTTGGCCACGACATCGTCGTAATCGAGCGTATCGCCCTCGACGGCGCGATACTTGGGGCCGACCTGCTTCTTGGAGACCTCATCAACACCGCCGTTGAGTGCGTACAGCAGGCACTTGGCCAGGTTGGCACGGGCGCCGAAGAACTGCATCTCCTTGCCGATGCGCATGGAGGACACGCAGCAGGCAATGCCGTAGTCGTCGCCGTGGTAGACGCGCATGAGGTCGTCGTTCTCGTACTGAATCGAGGAGCTGGCGACAGAAGTCTTGGCGCAGAACTTCTTGAAGTTCTCGGGCAGACGGGTCGACCACAGAACGGTCATGTTGGGCTCGGGGCTGGTGCCCATGTTCTCGAGCGTGTGCAGGTAGCGGTAGCTCATCTTGGTAACGAGCGTACGGCCGTCAACACCCATGCCGCCAATGGACTCGGTGACCCACTGCGGATCGCCGGTAAACAGGGCCTGGTACTCGGGGGTACGGGCAAACTTGACCATACGGAGCTTCATGATGAAGTGATCCACGAACTCCTGGATCTGCTCCTCGGTGAAGGTGCCGTTGGCAAGGTCGCGCTCAGCGTAGATGTCAATGAACGTAGAGGTACGGCCGATGGACATAGCGGCGCCGTTCTGCTCCTTGACGGCAGCGAGGTAGGCGAAGTACATCCACTGGATGGCCTCCTGCGTGTTGGTAGCAGGGTTGGAAATATCGAAACCATAGGTCTCGGCCATCATCTTGAGCTCGCCGAGGGCGCGGATCTGCTCCTGCAGCTCCTCGCGGTCGCGGATGTTGTCGGCAGTCATGACCGTCGGGGTGGAAGCCTTCTGGGCCTCCTTGTCCTTGATCAGGTAGTCGACGCCGTACAGGGCAACACGACGGTAGTCGCCGATGATGCGGCCGCGGCCATAGCCATCGGGCAGACCGGTGATGATGTGAGCCGAGCGGCAAGCACGCATCTCGGGGGTGTAGACATCGAAGACGCCAGCGTTGTGGGTCTTGCGCTCGAAGGTGTAGCGCTCGACAACGTTCTCGTCGACCTTATAGCCGTGCTGGCTGGCTGCCTGGCAAGCGATGCGGATACCACCGTTGACGTGCAGCGCGCGCTTGAGCGGCTTGTCAGTCTGGAGACCGACGATGGTCTCCTTGTCGCGATGGGCGTTATCGATGTAGCCAGCGGGGTGGCTCACGATACCCGTGACAGTCTTGGTGTCCATATCGAGGACGCCGCCCTGCTCGCGCTCCTTGAGCAGCAGGTCGAGAACCTCGCCCCACAGCTCCTTAGTACGCTCGGTCGGGCCGGCGAGGAACGACTCGTCGCCCTCGTAGGGGGTGTAGTTCTTCTGGATGAAGTCTCGGACGTCAACCTCTCCCGTCCAGATGCCTTCCTTGAAGCCTTCCCATGCCTCCTGCATTGTGTAACCACGCTCCTAGTTACGTGTAATGCGGCGCTCTCTCACACCGCTGCTTATTGAATTCTTGAATTATCGGCTTGCACTACCGGCTTCTTCCGTTCTTCACCACACGTTGGTATGCGGTCTTCCGTCTTCTCGCTTTCGGGGCTTCTGCTGCCGGGGAGACGGTTTCT
>CABUDB010000090.1 GCA_902490245.1 uncultured Collinsella sp. | reverse complement strand
GATGCATGGGTGGTCTGTATTGGTACAAATGGGTATCATACTGAGGTTACTGCATCGACTCTGCGATGCATGTTTGTACGTTCCCGGCGGTCGGTTTGCCAGAAGCGCCCCGTCGGTTGTTCCAGACCCGTTTCGAAGAAAGGAAACCACACTAACCTATGGCAGCTAAAAAATCATCTCCCTTGAAGATCATCCCGCTCGGCGGCCTTGACGGCATCGGTAAGAACATGACGGTCTTCGAGTGCGGCGACGACATGGTGCTCGTCGACGCCGGTCTCATGTTCCCCGACGACTCCCAGCCCGGTATCGACCTGGTGCTTCCCGACTACACCTATGTTCTTGAAAACGAGGAGAAGCTCCGCGGTATCGTCGTCACCCACGGCCACGAGGACCACACCGGTTCGCTTCCGTACCTGCTGCAGGACCTCAACAATAAGGTGCCCATCTTTTCGAGCAAGCTGACGCTTGGCTTTATCGAGGGCAAGCTTTCTGAGTTCCGCATCCGCGCACCCAAGTTCCGCGAGGTCAAGGGCGGCAGCCATGTCAACCTCGGCGGCATCTCGCTCGACTTCTTCTCGATGACGCACTCCATTCCCGGCGCTCTGGGCGTGTTCATCCGCACCAATCAGGGCACCGTCATGCACACGGGCGACTTTAAGCTCGACCAGACGCCCATCGATGGCGTCACGCCCGACTATGCCGCTATCAGCCGCTTTGCCAAGCAGGGCATCGACCTGCTGCTTTCCGACTCCACCAACGCCACGGTTCCGGGCTTTACCAAGTCCGAGGCCGAGGTTGGTCCCAACCTGCTGCACGCCATCAAGAATGCGCCGGGTCGCGTGTTCGTCGCGTCGTTCTCGAGCCACATCCATCGTCTGCAGCAGATCTGCGATGCCGCCCGCAAGTGCGGCCGTAAGGTCGTCGTGACCGGTCGCTCCATGCTCACGAACACCCGCGTGGCGCGTGAGCTTGGCTACCTCAACATCGATGATGCCGATATCATCGATGCCTTCGACATTGACAACCTGCCCGACGACAAGATTGTCGTCATGTGCACTGGTTCGCAGGGTGAGCCGCTGTCGGCCCTGTCCCGCATGGCCAATGGTGAGCACAAGACGCTCTCCATCCACGAGGGCGATACCGTTATCCTTTCGGCAACTCCTGTTCCCGGCAACGAGAAGGCCGTCCAGCAGGTCGTCAACAGCCTGGCTAAGCTCGGCTGCGACGTGTGGGATAAGAATCGCGCTCTCGTCCACGTCTCGGGTCACGGCAGCCAGGAGGAGCTCAAGCTCCTGATGGCCATGGCCAAGCCCACGTACTTTATGCCGGTTCACGGTGAGGCCGTGCATCTGCGCGCCCATGCTCAACTTGCACGCAAGATGGGTCTCAAGGACGATCATATCTTTATCCTCGATAACGGCGACACGCTCGAGATGCGCGGCGGTATCGTCAAGCGCGGTACGCCCGTCGAGTCCGGCGTCGTCTACGTCGACGGCCTGCGCATCGGCGACACCGACCCCATCGTTCTGCGCGATCGCCAGAAGCTCGCCAACGACGGTATGGTTACCGCTGTTGCCATCGTCTCGCTCAAGCACAAGAAGATCGAGGCCATCGAGTTCTCGGGCCGTGGTGTCTCGTTTGCCATCGACGACCAGTTCTCCGAGGATGCCTCCGCATCCATTATGAAGACGATCGAGAAGGGCAAGTTCAGCTTTACGAGCAGCGGTTCCGATGCCATTCGCAAGGCCGTACGCGATTCACTCTCCAACTTTATCTGGAGCCGTACGCGCACTCGTCCGATGATCATCCCGGTCGTCATGGAGGTTTAGTTTGGCGCGCGGATCAGCACAAAACGCCAAAGGCAATAAGGCCAATAACCAACCGGCATCTGCTAAGGGTGTCGGTTCCCATCTGCGTGCCAATAAGGGCCACGAGGCAGACTTCGACGATTTTGAGCCCTTGGTCGAGCCCTCAGCCAATCGCGATATCGCCGGCGTGGTCATTGCCGTTTTGGCGATTGCGTCCTTCATTGCCGTGATTTCTCCGGCAACAGCGCCCGTGACGGCTGCGGTTGCCGGTTTCTACCACCTGGGCTTTGGTCTGGGCGCCTACGTGCTGCCAATCGTCATCTTGCTGTTTGCCGCCACGCTCTTTTTAGGTGAGGACTCGCCGCTCAACGTGCGCTCTGTTGCGGGCGGCGCCGTCGTCTTTGTCGCCGTCGTCTCCATTCTTTCGCTGATGGTGCCGGGTACGAGCGACTCGTGCGACCTTATGTTCACGCCGCAAAACCTGTCCGCCGCGGGTGGCTACATTGGTGCGTTTATTGCGAGTGCGCTGCAGAATGCCCTGGGTAAGCCTATCGCGATGGTGGTCCTGTTGGGTTTGGCCGTCGTTGGTTTTGTCATCATTGGCTTTTCGGTGGGCGGTGTGCTGCGCTCTGCCCGCGATCGTGCGGCAGATTTTGCCGAACGCCGTCGTGCTGATGTCAACGCCAGCCCGTGGGGTGACGACGAAGCCCTGTCGGTGCCCGGCGTTGCCCGTCCGCACCTGAGCATTCTTCGTCAAAAGGGCTCCGATGCGGCCGTGACTACGGTTATGGGTAGCGAAGTCGATCCGATTCTGGACGATGAGGACGTGGACGAAGATCCGTTTGTCGACGTGTCTGAGGCCGTGGATGCCGAGCGGGCCAAGACAACGCTGCTGCCGCGCCGCCATGCCAAGAAGGGCAAGGCTGCGCCTAAGCTCAATACGAGTGAGCCCGACCCGTCTTGGTCCGATAGCGAGATTGAGCTCACCGAGGGCGATGACGAGGCTCCGATTGAGACCGCAAAGACAACTTTGCTGCTGCGCTGCCATGCAAAGCGCGACCAGGTAACCGGTCAGCTTTCGATGGAAGACGACCCCGATAAGATCGACGAGTCCGAACCGCCATTTGCCGTGAATCCTGTTTCGGCAGCACCTCAGATTCCCGACTTCTTGAAGCATCCCAAGGTTGCCGATGCGTCTGCCTTGAGTGCTGTTGAATCGGCTGCGGCTAGCGATGGGGGAGCGGACGGCGGCGCCGCAGATAACGAGGGCGAAGAGGAGGACGGCCTCAAGCTTCCGCCGCTCGAAATCCTGCATGCCAACCCGCAGTCGGCGTCCGCCGCGTCTTCGGACAAGGAGCTGGAGCAGACCGCCGAGTCGCTGCAGTCCACGCTGCTTGAGTTTGGCCGTAGCGCCCGCGTTGTCGGCTGGATCGCCGGTCCCACGGTGACGACCTTTAAGCTGCAGCCTGGCGAGGGCGAGCGCGTGAGCAAGATTTCGAGCCTCGAGGACGATATCGCGCTATCGCTCGCTGCCCAGTCGGTGCGTATCTTTGCCCCGATCCCCGGCACCTCGCTTGTGGGTATCGAGATCCCCAATCGCAAGCGCCAGAACGTCAACTTGGGCGACGTGCTTCCCTATGTGAAGGGCGGTCCGCTCGAGCTGGCCATCGGTCGAGATGCCGAGGGTACGCCGGTCGTCGCCGACCTTGCCAAGATGCCCCACCTGCTGATCGCCGGTACCACGGGTTCCGGTAAGTCGGTCATGATCAACTCCATCATCACGACTCTGCTCATGCGCGCCCTTCCCGAGGACGTTCGCCTGATCATGGTCGACCCCAAGCGCGTCGAGCTTGCGGGCTATAACGGTCTGCCGCATCTTTACGTGCCTGTAGTGACCGAGCCCAAGCAGGCCGCGAGCGCTCTGCAATGGGCCGTGTCCGAGATGGAGCGTCGTCTGAAGGTCTTCGAGCGCCTTAACGTGCGTAAGATCTCGACCTACAACGAAAAGCAGGCCGCCGGCGAGTTTGAGCATTACGACAACCCGCCGCAAAAGATGCCCTACCTGGTCATCATCATTGACGAGCTCTCGGACCTGATGATGGTCGCCGGTAAGGATGTCGAGGCCTCGATCGTGCGTATTGCACAGCTGGGCCGTGCCGCCGGTATCCACCTTATCGTGGCCACGCAGCGTCCCAGCTCAAACGTGGTGACGGGCCTCATCAAGGCCAACATCACCAACCGCATCGCCTTTAACGTCGCCACGGGCATCGACTCGCGCGTCATCATCGACCAGATGGGTGCCGAAAAGCTCACCGGTTTGGGCGACATGCTGTTCTCCAAGGTTGACTGGGGCAAGCCTCGCCGTATTCAGGGCTGCTTTGTCTCGGACGATGAAATCAACGAAATTGTCGAGTTCGTCAAGTCGCAGAGCGAGCCCGACTACCACGAGGAGATCCTGTCTGCCGTGGCGCCCGCTTCCATGTCCATGGCGGGTAGCGGCGGCATTGTCCGCACCGGAGTCGCCGAGCCACAAGACGATGATCCACTCATCTGGGAAGCCGCCCATATTGTGGTGGATTCGCAGCTTGGCTCCACATCTGGCCTGCAACGCCGCCTGAAGGTTGGCTATGCGCGTGCCGGGCGTATTATGGATATGCTGGAAGAAAAGGGTGTCGTCGGTCCGCCCGACGGTTCCAAGCCGCGCGAGGTCCTGCTGGACGAGGAGGGGCTTGCCGCACTGGAATCTGTCGATGCCGAGATGGCACGTGAAGATCGTGAGTTTGGAGGATTCTGATGGCTGCACGCTTTGGTGACATGCTGCTTGAGCAGCGTCGCCGAATGGGCCTTTCCATTCAGCAGGTCGCCAACACCATCAAAATCAGACCGCAGATCATCGAGTTTTTCGAGACCGGTAACTTTGCGTCGATGCCCCCGCGCGGCTATGCGCAGGGCATGATTTCGAGCTATGCTCGCTTTTTGGGCCTCAATCCGCGCGAGGTCGTCAATGCCTACTTTGACGACCTGATGGCATATGAGCGCGAGACGTCGCAGCAGGGCGGTCGTTTTCAGGACGCCGCCGGCTACGTCAATTCGCGTTCCTCGGTCGATAACGGGCGCTTCCTGATGGTTCAGGGCGGTCGTTCGACGCGTTATGGACAGCGTCCTCAGCAGGCCGGTTATATTACCGAGACGGGTTCGGGCGAGGAGATTCGCTCGCAGCGTGACCGGTTCCGCAGTACGCCGATGCCCGAGGACCGTGCACTTCCCGCTGCCCGCGGCGTGGCTCGTGACCCTCGTGCCGGCTACGGCGACGGCGGCTATTCCGATCGCGGTTACCGTGGGGTCTCTTCTGGTCGCTCTCGTGGCGGCTATGCGGACGCCGATACCACGCAGGTGACGCCGCGTCTTCGTTCTCAGTCGCAGCCGTATGGCCAGCGCTCTTCGGCTCCGCGTTCGGGCCAGCGTGGTTATCAAGGCCGCGGTGAGCTTGCGCCCCGTTCGGGTCAGCGCAGCCTTCAGGGCCAGGGTGGCTATCGCGGCCGATCCGATAGCAATCGTGGCCGTATGCCTCAGGGAGGCGGCCGCAGCAGTTCCAGTCGTGGACGCGGCGGTTCCCGTGCTCCTCAAAACAACGGGCTCGATCCGCGTATCGTCTGCGCCGGCATCGGTGCCGTTGCGCTGCTGTTGATTGTGCTCATCGTGGTGCTTCTGCGCGGCTGCGCATCTTCGGCGCCCGAGACCACGCCTGAGACGTCCACTGCCACCAAGACGACGACTAAGAAGTCTTCTAAGAAGACCGAAACGGTCGACGAGGACGAAGACGCCGATGAGGCGACGGATGAGTCGACCGATTCGGACGCCACTAAGACGACGGCTAAAAAGGAAGAGAACGAGGTAACGAAGGTCAAGGTCTCCGTTGCCAAGGGAAAGACCGCGTGGATTGAGGTCAAGGTCGACGGAAAGTCGGTCTATGGCGCTCAGGCGACTGGCCCCTTTGAGCAGGAGTACACGCCCGAGTCCTCGATCGAGATCACCACGTCCAAGCCTTCCGATGTCACTGTTACCAAGAACGGCGAAAAGGTCCGTTACGATACCAAGACCTCGGGCGTGGCGCGTGTGACGATCACCGTTCCCAAGAAGGAGACGACTGATTCCGAGAATGGTGAAAGTTCTGATGGTACCGACACTACCGATGGTACCGATACCACCGACGGCACCGATGCCCAGTCCACGGATGGCGCCGATACCGCAACTGACGGTCAGACGCCCACCGATTCTACCGACTATTCGTACGATAGCTACTAAGCCGCTCGTACGCGAAAGGAAACATCATGGCTAAAGATTCCAGCTTCGACGTCGTGTCCGAGGTCAATATGCAAGAGGTCGACAACGCCTTCCAGCAGACCACGCGCGAGATTTCCCAGCGCTATGACCTGAAGGATTCCGGCGCCACGATCGAGCTTTCGAAGGGCGACAAGCTCTTTACGATCAACGCCCCGGCCGACTTTGTCTCCAAGCAGATTGTCGACGTGCTGAGCTCCAAGCTCATCAAGCGCGGCATCGACCTCAAGGCTGTCTCGTGGGATGCTCCGCAGGCGGCATCGGGCGGCACCGTGCGCGTGCTCGGCCATATCGTCGAGGGTATCGACCAGGCGACCGCCAAGAAGATCAACAAGGACATCAAGGACCAAAAGCTCAAGGTCAAGGTGACCATCGAAGCCGACAAGCTGCGTGTTTCCTCTGTTTCGAAGGACGCGTTGCAGAC
>CABUDB010000089.1 GCA_902490245.1 uncultured Collinsella sp. | reverse complement strand
AGTGTGGCCTGTCCATGTTTTGTTTCTGGCTGCGTTTGATGTGCAGACCGAGGCCGGCGGTTCCTGCGCCTGCTGCTGTGGCGCCTGCTGCCAAGAGCCATCGTCTGTCGCCTGTCTGCGCCAACGGTTCCTCGCGGTCGCCGCGGTCGAGCTCCGAGAGGTCGACCGTCACTTGCGTGGCGGCCTTCGCCTGTTCTTGCTGGGCAAAGGCCATGGCTGGCCCAAACGCTAGGATGCCGACGGCGGCGGCCAGGGCGACGGCCTTATGCCGTGTGCGCACCGGGCTCGACCGTCCAGGTGATCGTCGCAACCTGATCGCCTTCGCCGGTTACGCGGAAGATGTCGCGCGTGACGCGGGCGACGTTTCCGCTTGTCTTGAGCTTGATTTTGTCCGTGCCGCCGGCAATGCCCTGGTAGCCCATGTCGAAGGCTGCATTCTTGGAAAGATCGAGGCCCGTCCCCTGCATTGCGGCGCTGGCGTTCTGGAGCGCGCCGTCGGGGCCGACCTTAAAGTCGATGGAGTTTTGCGCGGTTCCGGCCTTGGCGTCGGCGGCAATGGTCCAGGTGTTCATGGCGTCGATCTTCATGTTGGTGACATGGATGCCGTAGGCCGAATGATTGTCGATGGTGGTCGCGTCTTCTGAGGGGCCCTGAAGCGTGCCGTCGGCCTTGGCGACGAAGGGAATAACCGTCGGAACTTTGAACTCAACGTTGTCGATCTCGGTCCTGACCATTACCTTCGTGGTTCCAACGCGCCCGGCTGCCATAGCTGGCGTCGGGGCGGCGCCCATTGCGAGCGCGAGCGCGAGCCCTGCGCCCACGACGAGCGCTCTGGCTCCGTTCATGTTCCTGGTGATGTCCATGGTCGTTCCTTTCTATTCGCCGCGGGCCGTCCCCGCGATGATTGGACGAATGCTGGTGAATTGCGTGCGGTGCCGCGTCGGCCGGAAAGCTAGTTCTCGGCTTGCTCAACCCGTACCTTGACACGTGTCGGATTGCCGTGGCTGTCGAGGGTCTTGGCATCGAGTGCCTGGATCTCGATGTACGCCTCGCCTTCTTTGATGTCGCCGGCGGGGCACGTCTCGATTGTCTTGCCGGTCTCGACCACACCGGATTCGTACATGGTCTCGTCGTTTTGGATGACGCGGAATCGCTGGGGAAATTTATTGTCTTGGACGTTTTGCACGTTGACGCGCAGCTTGCCGTCCTCCTGCAGCTGAGCGACCGGCGCGACCGAAATCGTCATCATGTTGTCGCGGACGATGGCGTCGAGCTCATCTTGGATTTGCTGACGCGTTTTGCCCTCGGCCGTCGTGACCGAAGCGCCCGCCTCGGGTACGGGCTGCGACTGCCAAGCGTATAGTCCTACGGCGACAAGGGCGCAGACGATGGCCAAGCAGGCAACGATGAGCTTCTTGCGACGACCCAGGTCTGCAAAGCGGGGCGGCTTCTTTGCGCTCATGCGGCATCCTTGGCGGTATAGATGCGCGCAAAGGTGGACGGGTCCGCTCCAAAGAGCATGTGAAGCATCAGGCGGCGCGAGTAGACGAGCTCTTCGAAGTCGGGAGGGAGCTCGATGTCGTGGATATGCGCGATATGGTGGGCGAGCGCCGAGAACGACTCGGGGTCGCAGATCACATCGGTGGTAACGTGGTAGACCGTCGTATCGGGGAATGCCTCTTCGTCGAAAGGCAGGAGATGGGGATCGTCGTCGACTTCGATGGCGATGCCGTACTGGGGCCAGTAATATGCCATGGGAACCTCCCTGCTTCTGGGGCCAAAACTTCTATCGGTTTTGGCTGTCGACGCCGACGGTATCAGCCGCTACTTGACCAATTTCTGACCAAATACTTGACGGATTGGCGTCTCCGCAGGTAAAAGGCGGCAAAAAATACTCCAACTTTTTTCGAGCGGCAATCGCGCGGTCGGCGACGGCGGGGCCATATGTGTCAAAAGCATCGTCTGCCGAGGAAATCAAGCCGCTCGCCGAATTGCACGAACGTAAAAATCGCCAATTATGGAGACGGTCTCGAACACGTCGACGAAACGATGCGGTAACATCTCCCTGCAAACACTGTAGTTAGCTAAAGGGGGAGTTCGCGTGTCTGCAACCATCAAACCCTTCACCGATGAGTTCGAGGAATACGGCCGCGACGAGTCTCGCTCGTCGGGCGAGGCTTCGAGTATTTCGTTTCCGACATCGGAAGACGAGGTGTGCGCTATCTTGCGGCAGCTCCATGTCGACGGTGTTTCGGTGACCGTCCAGGGTGCCCGAACGGGCCTTGCTGCCGGCGCCGTGCCTCATGGCGGGCATATCCTCAACACCTCGCGCATGAATCGCTATCTTGGTCTTCGCTGCGATGACGAGGGCCGGTTTCTGCTGCGCGTGGAACCGGGCGTCGTACTATCGGAGTTGCGCAAACAGCTGGGCAAAAAGGCGCTGCCGACAGGCGGCTGGGACCAGGCATCGCTTGAGGCCTACGAGGAGTTCCAAGAGGCCCCCGAGCAGTTCTTTCCCACCGATCCCACCGAGACGTCTGCCTGTCTGGGCGGCATGGCGGCATGTAACGCCTCTGGTGCCCGCAGCTACGCCTACGGTCCCATGCGCCCACATATCACGGGACTCCACGTCGCGCTGGCTGATGGCGATTTGCTTGAGCTTCAGCGCGGCGAGGCTTTTGCCCAGGGCCGCCACCTGTCGCTCGTGACGGCAGCGGGCCGTACGCTCGAGCTCGATCTTCCCGGCTATACCATGCCCAAGACAAAAAATGCCTCAGGCTATTTCGTTGCGGACGAAATGGACGTCATCGACCTCTTTATCGGCGCTTGCGGCACGCTCGGCGTTATCACCGAGCTCGAGATTGCCCTGCAAGCGGCACCTGCAGTCGTTTGGGGTGTGAGCTGCTTTTTCGATAGCGAAGACAAGGCCGTGTCCTTTACCGATTCCGTGCGCCCCGTCCTGTCCCATGCGGCCGCCATCGAGTACTTCGATGCTGGCGCCCTGGATATTCTGCGTCACCAGCGCGAGCAGTCGACGGCGTTTGCCTCGCTGCCGGCGCTCGACAAAGAGGCGAAGGTCTGTGTTTATGTGGAACTCGACTGCGATGACGAGGCCCAGGCGACCGAGGAGCTGTACCGCCTGGGATGGGTGCTGGAGCTTGCGGGCGGCCGCGACGATGCGACATGGGTCGCGCGCACCGAGGTCGATCGCGAGTGTCAGCGGTTCTTCCGCCACGCGGTGCCCGAGAGCGTCAACATGCTTATCGACGAGCGTCGCCGCACGGATCCCACCATCACCAAACTGGGTTCGGACATGTCGGTGCCCAATGCACGCCTTGCCGATGTCATCGCCCTTTATCGTCGTACGTTGGCCGAAAGCGGGCTTGAATCTGCCGCCTGGGGTCACATCGGCAACAACCATCTGCATGTGAACATCCTTCCGCGCGATGCGCAAGACTACCGTCGCGGTGGAGAACTCTTTGCCCAGTGGGCTTCCGAGGTCACGGCCATGGGCGGTGCCGTTTCTGCCGAGCATGGCGTCGGCAAGATCAAGGCGGGCTTCTTGGAGACGATGTACGGTCACGAGGCCATGGTCGAGTCGGCGCGGCTAAAGCTCCAGCTCGATCCTGCCGGGCAGCTGGGTCGCGGCAACCTGTTTGCGGAGAAGCTCTTGGATGAGCTCGTCCAGAAGGGGGGCGCGTGAAGATGAGCGATTTCCATATGGTGGTGTGCGTCAAGGCGGTGCCCGGAAGCACCGAGGTCAAGATGGACCCCAAGACCAATACTATCGTGCGCGATGGCAAGCAAGCGGTCATTAACCCGTTCGATGCAAGCGCCCTCGAATGCGCGCTGGCGCTGAAAGACGACTTTATCGGCTTTGGCATGGACGTGCGCGTAACGGTGGTGTCGATGGGCATCCCCGCGACCGAGTCGCTGCTGCGCGACTGCATCGCCCGAGGCGCCGATGACGCACTGCTGCTAACCGATCGCGCCTTTGCAGGTGCCGATACCCTGGCAACCACCTATGCCCTCAAGTGCGGCATCGAGGCGCTCGACGAGGACTTTGACCTGCTCATCTGCGGCAAGATGGCGGTGGATGGCGATACGGCCCAGATTGGTCCCGAGCTTGCCGGTGCCTTTGAGATTCCCTGTGTGACCGACGTGAGCTGCGTGCGGAGCGCGGGCTTTACGACGTGTGGCTCGCTGGCGCTCGTTCACGGATGCGATGCCGGCGAGGAGACGGTGTGCCTGGAGATGCCGTGCGCGATGACGACTGCCAAGGAGATTGGCCGGTTGCGTATGCCGAGTATTGCCGGTATTCGCGCGGCAGAGGAGGCGGACGTGCGCGTGGTCAGTGCCGCCGACGTGAACGCCGACCCCGCGCGTTGCGGTCTTGCCGGGTCGCCGACACAGGTCGTGCGCTCATTTGTGCCCGACCGTGACCAAACGTGCAAGGCCGTTGAGGGGACGGCGTCCGAGCAGGCGGTAGAACTTGCCAAGATTATCGAGGGGATGGCATAGATGAGCGGACTGATTATCAATAGCGAAGCCTGTATCGGCTGCGGTCGCTGCGTTCGCGCCTGTGCTTCGGGCGGCATCGTAGTGGAAGGCGAGCGACCCAGCCGATGCGCCCACGTAACCGACGGCTGCATCCTATGCGGTGGGTGCGTCGACGCCTGCCCTGTCAACGCTATCTCGATCGAGCGTGACGAGGCCGCTGGTGCGGTGGACCTTGATGCATATCGAGACATATGGGTATTCGTGCAGACCGACGAGCACGATACGGTGACTCCCGTTGCCTATGAGCTTATGGGCAAGGGCCGCGAGCTTGCCGATGCTCGCGGCTGCCGTCTGGTGGCACTGGTCGGTATGGCCCCCGAGGGTTCTCTCGGTGACCTGGAGCATCTGGTTTGCGCAGGCGCCGACGAAGTCCTGACCTGTCGCGACGAGCGCCTGCGCCAAAACGATGCGGAGGTCTACGCCCGCTTGATCTGCGATTTGGTAGCCGAACGCAAACCCGAGGCCATCCTATACGGTGCGACCGCTTTTGGCCGCGAACTGGCACCCGGCGTTGCCGTGCGCTTGCAGACGGGCCTTACGGCTGACTGCACCGTACTTTCGATGGATACGGAGACGGGACTGCTGCAACAGACGCGTCCGGCGTTTGGCGGCAACCTGATGGCCACCATCGTCTGCCCCAATCATCGTCCCCAGATGGCAACGGTTCGTCCCGGCATCTTTAAGGCACCCGACTTTGACTACGGCCGCTCCGGCACGATCACCCAGATATCGCTTGCGGATGATGCTAAGGCCCGTGTCGAGATCTCGATTCCCGCCGAGGAGTGGGGGCAGCAGGCCTCGATCGCCGATGCCGAGCGCCTGGTCGTGGTGGGTCGCGGCATTGGTTCCAAGAAAAACCTGCCGCTGATGCGAAGGCTCGCCGAGGCTCTGGGAGCCGAGCTTGGTTGCACGCGTTCCGTCGTGGAGGCGGGTTGGCTGGAGTATCGCCACCAGATTGGCCAGACGGGCGTATCGGTTTCGCCCAAGCTTCTCGTGAGTATCGGTGTTTCGGGCGCCATCCAGCATCTTGCCGGCATCGGTGGGGCGGAGTGCATTATCGCCATCAACGAGGACCCGGATGCCCCCATTTTCGGTGCTGCCCAGTACAAGGTTGTTGGAGCCGCCGTCGAGGTCGTCGAGGAGCTGCTGGCTCAGCTTGAGCGCTAGGCGCGCGTCAGCCAGTCGCGCATCTCGTCCTTTAGGCGGCTCCAGGTTGCCTGCGTGGCGGGGTCGGTAAAGGGCCGCGTAATGCCAAAGGGCGCGTCGAGCAGGCGGTGGATATCGCCCTGTTCGCGCGCCAGCGCGCGGCTCGCTGGATAGACGAGCTCAAACATAAAGCAGATGAGTCCCACCAGGTAGTCTGCGGGCTCGTCGCGTTCATCGCGTGCGACGCAACGGTGCTCGTCAAAGGCGGTAAGCGTCGATACCGAGAAGCGACTGGCTAGAAACGCGTCCTCATCCACCTTGAGGATGGTGTCGACGGTGCTGTCGGCGATGGTGCGCATAATGTCGATCTTGTCACCATCGCGCACGATATCGCAGAAGCTTCGCGTGCGCACGTCGAGCTGCGCGGGTAGACGGAAATCGCTGTGATAGGCAATGCTCGCTCGGATGAGCTCATCTTCTGCCGGGTCATCGATAAAGCCGCGGATGCTTGTTACGGCGGGTGCATCGGCGGGATTCTCGCCAAAGAGGACCTCGATGCCCAGCGCCGCATGGCTCATGCTCTCGGCGTCCTTAAAGGTGTCCCAGCGTCGCAGCTGCTCAAAGCGGCCCATATCGTGTAGCAGGCCGCAAAGCCATGCCAGGTCAATATCTTCTGACGACCAGCCCTGCTCGCGCGCTACGGCATCGCATGCCTCGGCCACGTGGTACGTATGCTCGATTTTGAGCGCGATGCGTGGGCTGGTGGCGTCGTAGGCATCGGTGTAGCTTTTGAAGGTCGCGCGCGCCCGGTCTCGATCGACAGAGGAACCGGCTCTGTGGGCGATGTAGAAGGCGAGAACAACAAGTGGAACAGC
>CABUDB010000088.1 GCA_902490245.1 uncultured Collinsella sp. | reverse complement strand
CCTCGTGCTCGAGCGTGGTGAGCGTATCGGAATCAGAAAGCGTCTGACGATAGTAATTGGAAAAGTCGATCAGCAGCGACCGCGCCTTGTCGGGCTCGGTTCGAACGAGCGACACGATGGTACTGATGGTGTTAAACAGAAAATGAGGATCGACCTGCGATTGCAAGGCGCGCAGCTCCACGCGGGCCGTGAGCTCGTCCTGGCGCTCGAGCTCAAAGCTCGCAAGCTGCGTGGAAATGAGGTCGGCAAAGCCCGAGGCAAGCGCCGTCTGGCGCATATCGATGCTGCTCAGACGGGGATAATACAGCTCGAGCGTGCCCACGCAATGCCCGCGCACGGTAAGCGGTGCGACAATACCGGCGCGCAGGCGCGGAAAGTAGCCACCCGTCTCATTGGAGGCGTCGCGCGAAAACACGCTTTGCTCACCGCTGTTGATCACGTTGAGCGTGGTCTTGAGCACCACCGGGGTGCCGGCGGGACACTTTGCCGAATCCTCGCCCCAGCTTGCCAACACCTGCTTGCCGTCGGTAAAGCAGATGGCAGAGGCGATAGTTTCGGACAGGATGATCTTAGAGGCGCCCAGGGCAGCTTCGGGCGTAAGGCCGCGCGACGTGTAGGCGAATATTTTTGAAGCGATGGCGAGCGTGCGGTCGGTTGCGCTCGATGTGAGGTCGTCGGGGACCACAAAGACGTACGAGAAGAAGAAGCACAGCATGACCAAGCCGGCTATGACGACAACGGCCGGAACGGGATTGGGATTATCAGTTAGATCCCAGATGAGCAGCAGGATAAGCAGCGGAACGACAATACCGAGCAAGATGGCTTGAACCACATGCTGAGCGGTACGAAAGACCTTGGTAGAGTTGTAGCTCTTGCCCAGAATCAGCCTATTGAGATCCACCGTCATCCCCTTCTTACTGACGCACCCATAGCAATAAAGAGGGCCGCAAGCGACCCTCTCCATTGCATTATGCAATCAAATACTGTGTTTTACATCCAGCCATCGATGAACGGTAGCTTAGGCGCTGTACTTGTTTGCCTCGCCGAAGCTGCCGGCCTCGACAATCCAGCCGTCCTTCATGATGACGTCCATGTTGTCGGTGTTGAGCACGTGGATGTCGGCGGCGACGTCACCGTTGACGACCAGCAGGTCGGCGCACTTGCCGGCCTCGATGGAACCGGTCTCGTCCTCGATGTGGCACATCTTGGCACCGTTAAGGGTGGCACAGGTGATGGTCTCGACCGGGGTGAAGCCGATCTTGTCGACGAACTCGTACATCTCCTCGATGGAGCAGGTGCCGTACGGGGTGACGAAGGAGAAGGAGTCGGAGCCGATCGTCATGACGACGCCGCGCTTCTTGGCCTCGCGCAGGCAGTCGTAGTTGCGCTGCAGCTCCTTCTCGACCAGGGTGCCCTCGTACTTGTCGTGCAGCTCGGGGACGTAGACGGGCGGATAGGTGGCGTACCAGGTGGGCAGGAAGGCGATCGTCGGGGTGAAGAAGGTGCCCTGCTCGGCCATGAGGTCCATGGTGCGCTCATCGATATCGAAGCCGTGAATCAGCTGCTCGCAGCCAAAGCGAACGGAGTCGTAGGCGGCGGCGTGGTTGTTGTAGCAGTGACTCCACACGGGGATGCCGACCATCTTTGCCTCTTCGACCACGGCCTGGATCTCCTCGGAGCAATAGTGCTGGTCGCGACCGGAATCCCAACGCCAGATGCCGCCACCGGTAGCCCAGATCTTGATGGCATCGGGGTTCTCGCGCAGGCGACGACGGACGGCCTTGCGCAGATCCCAAGGACCATCGACCTGGTCGCCCCAGGGATGGGATTCCTTGTTGAGCTCCTGGGTGCAGTGGTGGGAGTCACCGTGGCCGGCAACGCGGCAGAAGCCAAGACCAGTGGCCAGAACGCGCGGGCCCTTGAAGACGCCCTTGTCGATGCAGTCACGAATCTGGATACCAAAGCGGCCGATCTCGCAGACGGTGGTGAGGCCGTGGGTGAGGCAGTCGTAGGCCTGCTTGACGGCGACGGCCTGCTTCTCGAGGAGCGGCTGCATGACCCAGTCGGTGTCATCGTCGGTCAGATTGCCCGAGAAGTGCAGGTGGGTGTCGATCAGGCCGGGAAGGACGGTCTTGCCGGCGGCGTCGATAACCTCAACGCCCTCGGGAAGGTCCTGCATAGCACCGGCATACTCGATCTTGCCGTTGTCGTCGACGAGAACGAGGGAGTTCTCGACCGGCTCGGCACCGGTACCGTCGATGAGCTTGCCGCCAACGATTGCGTACTTAGTGGACATGGTTCCTCCTTATGGATCCATATAGTGGGCGAGGCCATGTTGGGTTATGGCCTCACAAAGCTACCCAAGTGGTGCCGGGTTCGGTGCGCGGAAGAGAGGGGTCCGCGCACCCGATCCGCCCCGGCTAGGCGTTATTTTTTGCGGGAATTGGTGAAGGCCATGAGGGCCAGGCCAACGGCCAGCCAGCCGATCACGATGCTCCACTCCACCATGTTGAGGGAGGCGGGAGAGAACGGGACCACGAGCAGGCCGATGATGACGGCGCAGGCAGCAACAGCGAGGCTGATGCCAAACTTGCCGCCGGGCACCTCGTAGGGACGAGGCAGGTCGGGCTCGGTGAAGCGCATGCGCAGGCAAGCGAGGGCGACCATGCCGCAGGAGAAGATGAAGGCGAGAGCCGACACGTTGGTCAGAGGGATGAGCATGTTCTTGCCCAGGAACGGACCGATGACGGTGATGACGCCCAGAACGGCGCAGGCGAGCTTGGGAGCGCCGGACTTGGGATCGACCTCGGCGAACTTCTCGGGCAGCTGGCCCTTGCGGCCCATGGCGAGCATGATGCGGCTCGTGGCGCCGTAGAAGGAGTTCATCGGGCCCATGGGTCCAAGCGTGGCGATGACGAGCATGGCCAGGTACAGGAGCATGTTGATGCCCTTGAGGCAGGCAAGCGCGGGAACCGGGCTCTTAACAAACTCATGCCAGTCGAGGATGGTGCCGAACGAGTAGATGCAGACCATGTAGAAGCCGCCGGCGGCCAGCAGGGCCAGGGAGATGATCTTGCCGAACTTGTTCCAGTTGAGGCCCTCGGCTGCTTCCTCAGCCTGCTGAGGAATGGTGTCGAAGCCGGCATAGAAGAACGGGGTCAGAACCAGGACCGAAACGATGCCTGCGAACAGGCTGGTGCCCTCGGTAGCAGGCTTGCCGCCGCCAGCACCGGTGACCTGGGAGAACACGGGCATGGCGTTGTCCGGCGAGCCGGTGAACAGCGAGACGCCCATGGCGAGCAGCATGCCGCAGAGCAGGGCCTTGGTCAGGAAGGCCTGCAGCTTGGCGGCTGAGCTGGCACCGCGGAAGTTGAGGAAGATGACGTAGACTGCAAAGCCGAGCGCGATCAGCGTCGGGAACAGGTAAACGTCGGCGCCCAGGATGGTATAGAGCTTGACGGCACGCAGCCACTCAAGACCGGGCAGGCTGCCGAACATCTCGGACACGAGGGTCGAGATAGCGATTGCCTCCCACGGGCACAGGATGCCGTTGCCCAGGGCCAGGAGCCAACCGGTGATATAGCTCAGCGTACGGCCAAAGCTACGATCGACATACTCGACAATGCCGCCCGAGATGGGGATAGCAGCCGTGAGCTCACCGAAAACAGCTCCGACGGGCACGAGGAAGATTGCACCCAAGAGGAATGCGATCATAGCGGGAACGGGACCGCCGCCCACGACCATCCAGTCGCCGACCTGCAGAACCCAGCCAGTTCCGATGATGGCACCGAAACCGATGGTGAAGAAGTTCCAAAGCGAGAGCGTTTTCTTCATACCGCCGTTACCTTCGACTGCAACCTCTGCGTTCTTGTCCGCCATTGTTCCCCTCCTTTCCTTATTGACGCCTCTTTGGCGTCACCCCTTGCGCGGTCTGTTTTGCCGCGCGCTTTTATTTCGTGGCTTTAAGATACGGCCTTGGCATTGCATTGCCGTCCAAGGCTCGACCGAAGGCAGAACTGCAAAACGAGCGGCGCCGTTTTTGGGACGAACGGCGGAAGACGTCATTCGTCTTGGACGCTTTCATCTTGTCTGCTTTTGAATACCTGTTGCCATGACGCTTGGCGCGCGGCGCGGCAACGTTCATACCATTTGTCAGGCTTTTGGCGCACATACCCATGTGTCGTGCATCTTTTTATGTAGGATAGACAAGTTACACATGAGGCAAGGTGATTCGAATGGCATACGGATACAATGACGGCGACCAACGGCCACAAAGCGTGCGCCTTGCCGGCCGCACCACGCCAACGCCCAGAAGCACCTCCGACAACGACGACCCGCAGCGCCCCCAAGAGCAACTCGGGGCTTCTTCGCGGCAACAAAGCCGTACCGTGCAGCAGTCAGACCGCGTGAGCACGAGCGCACGCCAACGCCAGACCGACACATCGCAGCCACGCCGCTACGATAGCCGTAAGACCGACTACTACGTTAAGCGTTCCTTTTCGCGACCTCAACGCGATCGCGGCAATTCCGCCCCTCGCCCCGCGTCGCATACCACAAGCCACGCGCTTCCGGCCCGCCGCCTACGCCTTGTGCTTTGCTCCATCGCCGCCTGCCTCGTCTTTGTGTTTTTGGGATCCTGTATCTCTCACGGATCAGCCGGTCTCGAGCCCACTGCCGAGGACAAGCTGCTTAAAGCTCCCGTCGCGCCCGGTTACTCCTTTGCGTTCTCGACCCCACGCTCGCAATGGCAGGCCGGCACCATGCCCCACATCTACCAAATTGACCCCGCATGGTCGGAGCTGCCCTATGCCGGTGGCACTATTCGCGAAAACGCTTGCGGTCCCACTTTCCTCACCATGGTCTATATCTTTAAGACCGGCCATACCGATAAGACGCCGGTCGATATATGTGCACTGGCCGAAGCCGGCAACTACGCCCCCACTGGTGCCACCGAGTGGTCGTTTATGACAGGCGGTGCGTGGCAGCTGGGGCTCAACGGAACACAGCTCTATAACGATCGCGAATCAATTACCCAAGCACTTCGCTCGGGTGCACCCGTCATCGCCGCAGTGCGCCCCGGTACGTTTACCAACGTAGGCCACTACATCGTGCTCTACGGCATCGACGATGCCAACCAGATTGGCGTCTACGACCCCAACTCGGCCAGCCGCAGCGCCCGCCGCTGGGGCGTCGTAGAGGTCCTCAACGAAGTCGAAGCCATGTGGGCCTACTACTAGTCATTGGGCACTCATTGGGGACAGACTTAAATGAGTAGTCATTTTTTGACCAGTCGTTTAAGAACGTCCCCAACGGCTACTCATTTAAGTCTGTCCCCAATGAGTACCCGCAGAATGAGAGTGGATAATCTCCCGTTTTTGGCCTGTTTACAGGCTCAAAGTGGGAGATTATCCACTCTCGTCATTTTGGCGCGGCCCGCAGCACTACCCATGAACAGCTACCTCAATAGCAAAAGCCCCGCAGCCGGAGCGGACTGCGGGGCTCATGAAGAGAGGCTAGTTTGTGGGCGCTTTGCCTGGCGCCCACGAGAGAGGCAACAGAGCAGAGGCTACTCGTGGATGCGGGTACCGGAGAGGCCGGCCATGGTCTCGGCGGCCTTGTCCAGGGCGCCGATGATGCAGGTGCGGCCCTTGCGGGAGCGGGCGAACTTGATGGCGGCGCGGACCTTGGGCTCCATGGAGCCCTTGCCGAACTGGCCCTCGTCGGCCAGGCGCTCGGCCTCGTCGGCGGTGAGGTCCTCGAGCTCCTCCTGGTTGGGCTTGCCGAAGTTGATGGCGACATGCTCGACGGCGGTCAGCAGGAACAGGACGTCGGCGTCGCAGTCCTCGGCCAGCAGCTCGCCGCCCAGGTCCTTGTCGATGACGGCGGGAACGCCCTTGTAGCAGCCCTTGTTCTCGTAGTCGCGGACGACGGGGATGCCGCCGCCACCGCAGGCGATGACGATGAACTCGTTGTCGAGCAGGTTGAGGATGGAGTCGGCCTCGACGATCTTCTTGGGATCGGGGGAGGCGACGACGCGACGCCAGCCGCGGCCGGAATCCTCGACGAAGACCTTGGAGGGGTCCTCGGCCATGAACTCCTTGGCCTGCTCCTCGGTGTAGAAGGGGCCGATCGGCTTGGTCGGGTTCTTGAACGCGGGATCGTCGGGATCGCACTCGATCTGGGTGACGACGGTGGCGGCGTGCCAACGCTTATAGCGCTTGTGCATCTCGCGGCCGATGCCCTGCTGCAGGTGGTAGCCGATGTAGCCCTGGGACATGGCGCCGCACTCGGGCAGCGGCATCTCGGGGGTGCCGATGGCGTCGTGGGCGGCGGCGAAGGCGTTCTGGATCATGCCGACCTGCGGGCCGTTGCCGTGGGTGATGATGATCTCGTTACCCTGCTCGATAAGACCAAGGAGAGCGTGGGCGGTGTTGCTCACGGCCTGGATCTGCTCGACGGGGTTGTTGCCGAGGGCGTTGCCGCCGAGGGCGACGACAATACGATCGGGCTTGCCAAGAGGCTTAGACATTGCTGGAATCCAGATCGGAAGAGCACACGTCTGAACTCCAGTCACCCGTCCCGATCTCG
>CABUDB010000087.1 GCA_902490245.1 uncultured Collinsella sp. | reverse complement strand
AGAGCATCGAAGAATCCCATTATGCATTCACGACCTTTCCGGTTTCGCGATCGAGTTTTTGCGAGACGACGCGACTGACGCCGTCGGCTTGCATCGAGACGCCGTAGAGGACGTCAGCGTCCTCCATAGTACGGCGCTGATGCGAGATAACCAAGAGCTGCGTATCGGAACGCAACACATCGAGCGCGCCGATGAGCTTGGACAGGTTGGCGTCATCGAGCGCCGCCTCGACCTCGTCCAGCACATAGAACGGCACCGTGCGCGTGCGATACACGGCAAAGAGCAGGGCGAGCGCCGTCAGGCTCTTCTCGCCGCCTGACATGAGCATCATCTTGGTGATGCGCTTGCCGCGCGGCTGCGCCACGACCTCGATGCCCGTCTCGGCCGGATGCTCGGGATCGGTCATCTCCAGATGTGCCTGGCCTCCCGGGAACAGCATGGCGAAGATCTCGCGGAAGTTCGCATCGACCTTCTCAAAGGTCACCAGGAAGGCCTTACGCATCTTGCGGTCGATGGCCACGGTGATCTTGGTGAGCGCCTTGCGCGCGCTCTCCAGATCGGCCAGCTGCTCCTCGATATAATCGGCGCGGCGCTTGAGCTGCTCGTACTCCTCCATGGCAACCTGGTTCACAGGGCCCAGGTTGTTGATCTGGCGCACGAGCTGGTTAAGCTCGCGCTCGGCGGCATCTCGGTCGGTGGGAGCAGGAAGCATGAGCGCTTCCTCGAGCACCGTGGTGCCATCGGCGGTAATGGCCTTGATGGCCGCCTCTACCTGCACCTCGAGCTTGCCGCGTGCGACCTTGAACTCGTTTTGCGTCGCCGTGGCGGCATCGACCCGCTCCTTGGCGCGGGAGACCTCGGCCTTGGCATCTTCGATGGTCTTCTTGAGCGAGGCCGAATCCGCCTCCTCAAGCGTTGCCTGGTCACGCAAACGCACGGCCCAATCCGACGCGCGCTCCAGCAGGGCCGAATAGCGCTCGTGCATGGGATCGACGCGCAGGCGCAGCAATTCGAGCGAGCGCGAGGCCTGGCGTGTTCCGCGGATACGGCGGTCGATGCCCTCCAGGCGATGCTCCAGATCGGGCACACGGCCCTTCAGCGAACGCAGGCGCTCGCTCGTCTGGGCCAGGCGCACCTTGGCATCGGCGAGCTTGCCGGCAGCCTCGGAATCGTCACGGCGCACGCGATCGAGTTCGTCGTTGGCTTCGGCAATCTGGAGACCCAGGTCGCTTGTCTGCGCACGGGCCTCGTCGCGCGAACGGGTGAGCTCGTCAACGCGCGGACGCGCAGCGCGAACGGCCTCGGCGGCCTGCTCGCGGCGCTTGGAGATACGCACGCGCTCGACCTCGGCATTGTTGGCGCTTTGCTCCAGGCGGCCGATCTCGGAAAGCAGCGAGCGGCGCTCGCCCTCAAGACGGGCAATCTCGCCGGCGGCATCGCCCTCGGCGGCACGCGCTTCCTCAACGGCCGCATTAGCCTCAACGACCTGGCCTGACACATGTTCAAACACAGCGGCCAAATCGGGCTCAAGCCCCTCCAGCTCGCGGATACGGCGCTTGCGCTCCAAGGCACCCGACGCCTCGCCGGCATCGAGGCCCACGCGCACCAGGCCGCCGCAGGCGACGCGGGCGCCATCGGGGGTCACGTAAGTCACGCCGTCAACGACCGGCGCGGCCAACGCGGCAGCCAAGTCATCGACCACGTAATAGCCGCCAAGCAGCGCCTCGACAATCGGGCCATAACCGGCACGCACGGAAAGGCGATCGACCAGACGCGAACCGGCAGCGCCCTCGGCGGCAGCAGAGCCGCTCACGCCGCGCGCCACCAGCAGCGCCTCACCCGAGGCCTTCTTCTGGTCCAGAGCGGCACGACCGGCACGCTCAAGCGAGGACGTATCGTCAAACAGCAGCGCATCGATATCGCCGGCGAGCAATTGCTCAACCAGGCCCTCAAGCTCGCGCGGGGCCTCGAGCACGTCACCCAGACGACCCAAGACATCGTCGCCGAGCGCGCCCACCAGACGGCTCACGAGCGGCGAGCTGTCGGCCATGCGGGCATCGAGTTTCTTTTGGCTGGCAAGCTCCGAGCGCACCTCGGATAACTTGTTGCGCGCCTCGCTCTCGCGGGCACGCAGGTCCTTCAGGGCCGCGCGTGCCGCCTCGGTGGCCTCACGCGCATCGACCTGAGCCTGGCGCGCTTCCTCAAGAGCGCCCTCAAGCTCCTCGGCGCGGTCGCGACGGCTCTCGAGCGAGGCCGTGACCTCCTCGAGCTGCTCGTCAATCTGCTCCAGGCGCGAGGCATACATGTTGTCCTCGACCTCGGCATTGCTCAAGGAATCCTTCACCTTAGCGAGCTCGAGCGCGGCGTTATCGGCCACGCGCTGCACATCACGCTGTTCACGCGTAAGCTGCGAAATCTGATTGTCGAGCGCCACGCGACGCTCGTGGAGCTCAGCAGCGGCAGGACCGGCGGCGTCAACGTCCTCCTGGGCCTGCATGTGCGCGCCGGTCACTTCCTCAAGCTGGGCGCGCGCGTCCTCGAGCTCCTCGACCACGCGACGACGCTGATGCTCGGAGCTCGAGATCTGGCCGCGCATGTCGGACAGGCGCGACACCATGTTGTGGCCCTTTTCCTCGAGCAGGCGCATGTCGGAGTTAATGCGGCCGACCACATCTTGCATATGACGGCGCTGCTCGCCCAGGTCGCCCACAAACAGGCCCTTTTCCTCGAGCATGACCTGGAGCTTCTCGAGCTCGCGCTCCTTTTCGCCCAAGCGGTACTGCGCAAGCTCAAGCTCGGCGGCACCTTCCTTGGAGCGGCTCTCCAGGTCGTTCCACTGCGACTGCAGCGAACGCAGCTCGTCGACGGCCAGCATCTGCGTAAGCTCGTTCGCGCGCGAGGACAGCTCTTTGTACTTGCGCGCGCGATCGACCTGACGCTCCAGCGGTCGCAGCTGACGGGCGATCTCCTTATTGATGTCGCGGGCACGCATCAGGTGCTCGTCCATCGACTTAATTTTTTTGAGCGCACGCTCCTTGCGGCGCTTGTGCTTGGAGATGCCGGCGGCCTCCTCGATAAGGGCGCGGCGCTCCTCCGGGCGGCTCTGCAAAATGGCGTCGAGCTTGCCCTGGCTGATGATGGAATGCGTATCCTTGCCCAGGCCCGAATCGTGCAGGATGTCCTGAATGTCCATCAGGCGGCACGGACTCGAGTTGATGAGGTACTCGCTTTCGCCCGAGCGGTACATGCGACGGGTGATGGCGACTTCGTCAAAATCGACAGGCAGCATATGGTCCGAGTTATCGAGCACCAGCGTGACCTCGGCAACACCCACCGGCTTTCGCGCCGACGAGCCCGAGAAGATAACATCCTCCATGGCCTGGCCGCGCAGCTGCTTGGCGCTCTGCTCGCCCAGGACCCACAGAATCGAGTCGGAGATGTTCGATTTTCCCGAGCCGTTGGGACCGACGATGACGGTCAGGCCCGGCTCAAACGTCATATGGGCGCGGTCGGCAAACGACTTGAACCCTTTGAGCGTGAGGGACTTGAGATACACGGTTCCTCGCTTACACGTGCTTCTTGTTCAGAATCACGCCGTTGGTGGTGTAACCCATGCGGTCGAGCGCTTCGAGCGCGGCGGCTCCCTCGGCTTCCTTCTTTGAAGAGCCGGAGCCGCGACCCTGGCGAATACCATCGATCAAAACCACGGCGGTAAAGGTGGGCGCATGCGCCGGGCCCTCGGAGCCAACGAGCTTGTACGCCGGGGGCTCGTGACCGTCGGCTTGCACGCACTCCTGCAAAAACGACTTGGGGTTCGCAGGATGCTCGGCACGCTCGGAAGCCAAATGCGGCTTAAGCGTACGGTGAATGAACTCTGCCGCGGCATCCCAGCCGGCATCCAGGTACAGCGCGCCCACGAGCGACTCATAGACGTTCTCGAGGGCCGAATGCAGGCCGCGCGCACCGGTACCGGTCTCGGAGGCACCAAAGATGATGATGTCGTCGATGCCCAGCTCGTGAGAAACCTCGGACAGCGTAGCGCCCGAGACAAGCGACACCTTCAGGCGCGTGAGCTTGCCCTCGTCAAACTCCGGATAGGACTCAAACAGGGAGCGTGCGACCACAGCGCCCAAAATGGAATCGCCCAAGAACTCAAGGCGCTCATAGCTGGCAGAAACCGGCTGGCCCTCGACTGCCGAAGGATGCGTGAGGGCTGCGCGCAGCAGCACCTTGTCATTGAACTCATGGCCCAGGATCTCCTGGGCACGCGTAAGTCGTTCCGATAAAGCCAAGACCTAGGCCTCCCTGGCGTTTTCAATCGCGTCGACCGCGTCGGCGACAGAGTTGAGCGAGAGCAGGGTCTCGTCATCGATCTCGAGGTTGAACTCGTCCTCGATAGCCGTAACCAGCTGCAGGCGCTCGAGCGAGTTGGCATCGAGGTCGTCAAAGGTGGTCTCATCGCTAATTTCGGCAACATCGACGCCCAGAACGTCAGCAGCGACCTCGGCGATCTTGTCGAAGATTTCGGAGCGGTCCATAGCGCTTCCTCTCATAGTGCATGAATACCAAAAGAATGGTACCGCCCGGGCGGTACCAAGACACGGTTCTGATTCTACCCCACGACGCACACCCCGAGACGCATAACGCCGCTGTTATAAAACGATACCGTCCATAGAGTTGGCGACGTTCTCGACCAGCCCGGCGCGCACGGCTTCGGCCGCCGCGAGCGTACCGTTTTTAACAGCCTCGATCGAGGTGGCGCCATGGCCGATCAGGACCACGCCGCGCAAGCCCAAAAGAATCGCGCCGCCCTTGGCGTCGCCCGAAAGCTTGGCCTTTATCTCGCGCATCTGCTTTTTAATGAGCAGCGCGGCGATCTTGGTGCCAAGCGAAGACATAAAGACGCCCTTGAGCTCCTGCAGCAAAAACTTGGCAGCGCCCTCAGTGGCCTTGAGCGCGATGTTGCCCGACATGCCGTCGGCGACCACGACGTCAAAATTGCCCGACGTAAGATCGGTGCCCTCGCAGTTGCCCACAAAACCGGGAACGGCGGCTTTCATGGCCGGGAAGCAGGCCTTGGTAAAGTTGGAGCCCTTCTCGTCCTCGGTGCCGTTGGCAAGCAGGCCCACGCGGGGATGCTCGATGCCCAGGACGACGCGGGCATAAGCACTACCCATCTGGGCAAAACGTACCATGTCGTCGACCTCGACATCGGGGTTGGCGCCCATATCACACAGCACCGTCAGACCGCCGGCGCGATTGGGTAGCGCATTGGTCAGACAGGGACGCACCGGCTGTTTCTTGCCTTCGGCCTGATACCTAAACGGCGTCACGTAGGCGGTGGCAGCGGCGGTCATGGCACCGGTCGAGCCGGCAGAGAAGAACGCATCCGCATTTCCCTTCTTGATGGCGCGGCACGACAGCACGATCGACGACTTGCGTTTGGTCATCACGGCGCGAATGGGATCGTCATCCATGGCGATAACGTCGGGTGCCTCAAGGGCCTCAACACGTGCGTGGGAAGCAGCAAAGGGATTGACGATTTCGGCGGGACCAGCTGCCAAGACCTCGATATCGGGATCGGCGGCAAGTGCAGCCTCGATACCATCGAGAACAACCTGAGGTTTCTCGTCTCCACCCACAACGTCTACACAAACGCGAACGTTACTCATATACATGCTCCTTATACAAAAATGGCCGACTCATTGAGCCGGCCATTGTGGTTCCATTTGGAACGGCATCGCATCCAGAGTATACCGTTACTCGGTAACGATAACCTCGCGGTCCTTGTAGAAACCGCAGCTGGGGCACACGTGGTGCGGAAGCTTGACAGCGCCGCAACGGGGGCACGTGGACTGAGCCGCAGCCGAGATCTTCATGTTGGCGGAACGACGGGTGTGAGTGCGGATACGACCCTGCTTTTGTTTAGGTACGGGCATAGTGACCTTCCTTATGAACTATCCAGTGTGGCGATTACGCGCAAGTAGCGATACTACCACAGTTTTACTCATCAAGCTTGAGATTCTTCAATGCTGCAAATGGATTTTCCGTGGCAGCGGCCCATTCTGCCTCTGCCTGGGCGGCGCAGTCGCATTGCTCGACGTTGAGATTGCAACCGCATGTGGGGCACAGACCACGGCAATCGGGCTTGCAGAGCACCACAAACGGGGTGTCCATAACGACCGCGTCATTGATGGGCTCACCCAGATCGACGATACGGTCCTCACCCAGGAGCTCGTAGCCGTCCTCGTAGGCCTCGGGATCCTCGGGCTCCTCAAAGAGGTAGAACTCCTCGATCTCGCCGGCGATATCAAACGAGGCGGGCTCCAGGCAACGGTCGCACTCGCCGGTGGCGTGCGCGCGGACCATGCCCGTGAGCAAGACACCGATACCGGCATTGGTAAAGACAACGTCGTAGTCGATGCCGTCCTGAAGCTGGTACTCCTTCTCGCCCACCGTGTAGGTGGCGACATCGACCTTACCGGTCAGCGGATACGAATCTCCAGGAAACTCGAGCTGCTCGGAAAGATCGACGGTAACGCTCGGGAACTCAGCCATTACCACTGACCATTCTGTTGGGCGGCACCCTCGTT
>CABUDB010000086.1 GCA_902490245.1 uncultured Collinsella sp. | reverse complement strand
GCCCGGGGCGATGAGTTTGCCCAGGACCTTACGTTTGCCGATCTTAAGGGTAGGGCTGGTTCGCCAGGGCCGTCGTTCCGTGCCCAAGAAGTCCAAGAACGCTGCTCTGCAGCACAACTCCCAGAAGCGCGGCGTGTGCACCCGCGTCTTCACCACGAGCCCCAAGAAGCCGAACTCGGCTCTTCGTAAGGTTGCCCGTGTTCGCCTTGTCAACGGCATCGAAGTTACTGCTTACATCCCGGGTGAGGGCCACAACCTGCAGGAGCACTCCATCGTGCTCGTCCGCGGCGGTCGTGTCCGTGACCTCCCTGGTGTCCGTTATCACGTCATCCGTGGCGCCTACGACGCTGCTCCGGTCCAGAACCGTATGCAGGCCCGTTCCAAGTACGGTGCTAAGCGCCCCAAGGCCAAATAAGCCAGATAACGTTTTGATACTTTCGCCGTGTGCCGCCTAAGCGCCGCACGGTAGACACTTAAGGAGATTTCACATGCCGCGTCGTGCAGCAGCTAATCGTCGTGAGGTTCAGCCTGACGCCGTTTACAACAACCGCCTGGTGACTCAGCTCATCAACAAGGTCCTTCTTGACGGCAAGAAGGCCACCGCTGAGCGCATCGTTTACACCGCTTTCGAGATCGTTGCCGAGAAGTCCGAGGGTGGCGACGCTCTCGCTACCTTCAAGAAGGCTATGGACAACGTCAAGCCCACGCTCGAGGTTAAGCCCAAGCGTGTCGGTGGCGCTACCTATCAGGTCCCGATGGAGGTCAACTCCCGTCGTTCCACCGCTCTGGGTATCCGCTGGATCGTCAACTTCTCCCGCGCTCGCAAGGAGAAGACCATGGCCGAGCGTCTCGCCAATGAGATCCTCGACGCTTCCAACGGCCTGGGCGCTTCCGTCAAGAAGCGTGAGGACGTCTTCAAGATGGCCGAGGCCAACCGCGCGTTCTCTCACTATCGTTGGTAAGTTAAGGTAAGGAACTAACATGGCTAAGCCTAAGTACAAGCTTTCCGATACCCGTAACATCGGCATCATGGCCCACATCGATGCCGGTAAGACCACCACGACCGAGCGTATTCTTTACTACACCGGTAAGACCCACAAGATCGGTGAGGTTCATGAGGGCGCTGCCACCATGGACTGGATGGTTCAGGAGCAGGAGCGCGGCGTAACCATTACCTCCGCTGCTACCACGTGCTTCTGGAACAAGGACGGTAAGGACTACCGCATCCAGATCATCGACACCCCGGGCCACGTTGACTTCACCGCCGAGGTCGAGCGCTGCCTGCGCGTCCTCGATGGTGCTGTCGCCGTCTTCGACGCCGTTGCCGGCGTTCAGCCCCAGTCTGAGACCGTTTGGCGTCAGGCTTCTACCTTCAACGTCCCCCGCATCGCCTTCATCAACAAGTATGACCGCGTGGGCGCTGACTTCTTCAACGCTATCGAGACCATGAAGGATCGTCTCGACGCCAACGCCGTGGCCGCTCAGGTCCCGATGGGCGCCGAGGACAACTTCTGGGGCGTCATCGACCTGGTCACCATGACTGCATGGGACTTCAAGGCCGACGAGAAGGGTATGACCTACCCCGAGCCGATGGACGAGATCCCGGCTGAGTTTGCCGACATCGCTGCCACCAAGCGCGAGGAGCTCCTTGACGCTGCTGCCAGCTTTGACGACGAGCTCATGGAGAAGATCCTCATGGAGGAGGACTTCACCGTCGAGGAGCTCAAGGCTGCTCTGCGCAAGGGCGTTCTGGCCAACGAGCTCAACCTCGTCTTCGTGGGTTCCGCCTACAAGAACAAGGGCGTCCAGGAGCTGCTCGACGCTGTCGTCGACTACCTGCCCAGCCCGCTCGACGTTGAGGCCGTCACCGGTACCGATCCGGACACCGGTGAGGAGATCCAGCGTCATCCTTCCTTCGACGAGCCCTTCTCCGGCCTGGTCTTCAAGATCATGACCGACCCGTTCGTCGGTAAGCTCACCTACGTCCGCGTTTACTCCGGCCGCGCCGAGTCCGGCTCCTACGTTGTCAACGCTTCCAACGGTCAGCGCGAGCGCCTCGGCCGCATCCTCGAGATGAACGCCGCCGAGCGTATCGACCGTGACGACGCCGCTGCCGGCGACATCGTCGCTTGCGTCGGCTTCAAGAACTCCACCACCGGTGACACCCTGTGCGCCGAGGACAAGGAGATCGTCCTCGAGAAGATCGAGTTCGCTAAGCCCGTTATCGACGTTGCCATCGAGCCCAAGACCAAGGCCGAGCAGGACAAGATGTCCCTGGCTCTGACCAAGCTCGCCGAGGAGGACCCGACCTTCCAGGTGTCCACCAACCACGAGACCGGCCAGACCATCATCGCCGGCATGGGCGAGCTGCACCTCGAGATCATCGTTGACCGTCTGCTCCGCGAGTTCAAGGTTGACGCTAACGTTGGTAAGCCCCAGGTTGCTTACCGCGAGACCGCTGGTCACGATGTCGAGAAGGCTGAGGGCAAGTTCGTTCGTCAGTCCGGTGGTCGCGGTCAGTACGGCCACGCCGTCATCAAGCTCGAGAAGATGGAGGAGGGCTTCGGCTACGAGTTCGTCAACGCTATCGTCGGCGGCGTCGTGCCCAAGGAGTACATCCCGTCCATCGACAAGGGCATCCAGGAGGCCCTGAACACCGGTGTTATCGCCGGCTTCCCGGTCCTCGACGTCAAGGTCACCCTGTTCGACGGTTCTTACCACGAGGTCGACTCCTCCGAGGCCGCCTTCAAGATCGCCGGTTCCATGGCTATCAAGGACGCCCTCAAGAAGTCCGATCCGCAGCTGCTCGAGCCGATCATGGCTGTCGAGGTCGAGACCCCCGAGCAGTACATGGGCGACGTCATGGGCAACCTCTCCGGTCGCCGCGGCAAGATCGAGGGCATGGAGGATCGCAAGAACAGCAAGCTCATCCGTGCCAAGGTGCCGCTGGGCGAGATGTTCGGTTACGCTACCGACCTTCGCTCCCAGACCCAGGGCCGTGCATCCTACACGATGCAGTTCGACTCTTATGAGCCCGCGCCCAAGTCCATCGTGGACGAGGTCATGAGCAAGAACGCCTAAGTTCGAGCTCCCTGTTACGTAATCCGCGAGAACATCTCTCGCACTCTTTGGAGGTTTAAGTTGGCTACCCAGAAGATCCGCATTCGCCTCAAGGGCTATGATCACGAGGTCGTCGATCAGTCCGCGAAGCTCATCGTCGAGACCGCTCAGAAGACCGGCGCTCGCGTTTCCGGTCCTGTCCCCCTGCCCACCGAGCGCAACCTGTACACGGTTATCCGCTCGCCGCACGTGAACAAGGACTCCCGTGAGCAGTTCGAGATGCGCACCCACAAGCGCCTCATCGACATCCTCGACCCCACCTCGGGCACCGTTGATTCGCTCATGCGTCTCGACCTCCCCGCTGGCGTTGACATCGACATCAAGCTCTAAGCGATATCGCTCATAGCTTAAAGAGCCCCGCTGCCATTATGGTAGCGGGGCTCTTTTGTTTTGAATGGTGGCCTTGGGGGGCCGGATAATGCGGCCGAATGGGTGGCTATGGCGTCTTATTTACCCATGGGGCGCAGCGACGCCTCTTCAAAATGGAAGGATCGCAAGTCGTCTTCGGTCTCGATGCACGCGCGACCAAAGTCATCGACGGTTTTAAAGATGCCTCGCGCCAGCTCGTCCCCAGCGGGGGAACGGGCGATAACGTGATCCCCAATCCAATTGAGATGACCGATGTATTCGCCGTGGACGGGCGCGAGCGGTCCGGCGTTTTCTTCCATGGCGTTGAGGCTCTCTGCCCACGCGTCCACAGCGTTTAAGACGGTGTGATAGACCTCCTTGAGTAGCACATCGACGGCGGGAACATTCTCGTTGAGGTCCGAGAGACCGATTGCCGGCAGGCCGCCATCGGGAACCTCCGAAGGCACATAGTTCACATTGACGCCAATGCCGCAGACGGCGAAAGGTTTGCCTTCGTTATCGCGTGCGGCCTCGACCAGAATGCCGCCGAGCTTGCATCCTCGCGCGACCAGATCGTTGGGCCATTTGAGGCCAATCTCGTTTGCAAGACCCTGATTTTCGAGCGCCTCGAGCACCGCTAGGCCGCTGACGGCTGCAAGACCAGAGTACTTTGCAGGATTAACGCATGGACGCAGGACAATCGAAAGCAATAGGTTGCCGGCGGTTGAATCCCACTTGTGGCCGCGCCGGCCACGTCCTGCTGTCTGAGCCCGGGCGGCAAGTCCTGTGCCGTGCGGAGCTCCTTGTTTTCCTGCTTCGAGCAGGTCATCGTTGGTCGATCCGGTTACGTCGACTATCGTTAATTGGGCATCCATAGCGGCTGCTACCTCCTTAATGAATAAGTGAATAACGCAATGGTGTCGAGAGACAGACACAATGTGAAGCCTTTGTCGCATTTGGACAATTTAATGTTAACACGTCAACAACGACTGAAATGCGCTATCCTCTCTTGGTCGATGTAAACACGTCAACAACTCAAAGGAGGTTAGTGATGGGTTTCACGATACTGGGAACGGGCTCGGCACTTCCCGAGCGCAGCGTTTCCAACGACGAGCTGTCCGAGTTCCTCGATACCTCGGATGAGTGGATTTTTACCCGCACGGGGATCAAGATCCGCCATGTGTGCACCACCGAGTCACTCGACGACCTTGCCGTGGCGGCGAGCGAGCAAGCGCTCCAGACGTCCGGAATCGATGCGAGCCAGCTGGATCTTATCGTCTGCTCGACGACGACGGGCGATCATCTCGTTCCTGCCGAAGCGTGCGCCGTTGCTGAGCGCCTGGGCGCCACATGTCCTGCCTTCGACGTTTCGGCGGCTTGTGCCGGCTTCGTATTTGCGCTCGATGTCGCCGAGGGCTATATCGCCCGCGGTCGCGCCGAGCACGTGCTGGTCGTTGCAGCCGAGCAGATGACGCGCGCCCTCGATTGGACCGACCGTGCCACGTGCGTGCTCTTTGGCGATGGAGCGGGTGCTGCGGTCATAGAGGCTGGGGGAGAGAATCCCCTTGCTGTTGAGCTTTCGACGTCGCCTGACGTCGAAACACTGCGCGTCCCCGGATTGGCGGGCTCCTCGCCGTATAAGACGGCGCAGGACCGCGAAAGCGTGCTTTCCATGAACGGCCGTCGTGTCTTCAAGTTTGGCGTCAATGCCATTTGCGACACGGTCAACAAGCTCGCCTGCGACGCGAGCATCGCGGTCGAGGACATCGACCACTTTGTATTCCATCAGGCTAACGAACGAATCTTGAGCCAGGCAGTCAAGCGCTTAGGTGCGCCGGACGACCGTGTGGTCCGAACGTTGCGTGAAACCGGCAACATCTCGAGCGCATGCATTCCGCTTGCTCTCGATCGACTGGCAAATACCGGCGCGCTGCACGCGGGCGACACCATCGCCCTAGTCGGATTTGGCGCCGGCTTGGATGTAGGTGGCTATCTACTTCGTTGGAAGTAGTCGCACATAGGAAATAAAAACGCCCCTAGGGTACAAACAAAGGAGAACTACCATGGCAGATCAGAAGACCTTCGAGCGCGTTTGCGACGTTATCCGCGAGACCGCCGGCCTTGACGATGTCGAGATGAAGCCCGAGTCCACGCTCGAGGAGATTGGCCTCGACAGCCTGGGTACCGTCGAGATCCTCGTTGCCGTCGAGGACGAGTTTGGCATTGAGCTCGATACCGAGGAGAACCCCAAGACGGTCGGCGAGTTCGTCGATACGGTCGAGGCGGCATTGGAGAAGTAGTGATGCTCAAGTCTCCTCTCTGCGATCTGCTCGGCATCGAAAAGCCCGTGTTCCAGGGTGGCATGGCCTGGATTGCCGATGCCTCGCTAGCATCTGCCGTGTCCGAGGCGGGCGGCTTAGGCATTATCGCGGCCATGAATGCCGACGCAAACTGGCTGCGCGATCAGATTCACGAGCTGCGCGCCAAGACGGATAAGCCCTTTGGCGTCAACGTTATGCTCATGAGCCCGTTTGTCGACGAGGTCGCACAAGTGGTGATTGATGAGCGGGTGCCCGTTGTGGTGACCGGCGCCGGCAATCCCACCAAGTACATGAAGGCGTGGAACGAGGCGGGCATCAAGGTCATCCCGGTCGTTGCCTCGGTGGCGCTGGCTCGTCTCGTGGCGCGTCGCGGAGCCACTGCCGTGGTTGCCGAGGGCACCGAATCAGGCGGCCATATTGGCGAGACCTCGACGATGGCACTTGTCCCGCAGGTTGTCGATGCGGTCGATATTCCCGTGGTTGCGGCTGGCGGCATCGCCGATGGCCGCGGTGTGGCGGCCGCCTTTATGCTCGGTGCTGCCGGCGTCCAGGTGGGAACACGCTTTCTGGTCGCAAACGAGTGCACCGTATCGGAGCAGTACAAAGAGCTGGTGCTCAAGGCGGGCGATACGTCGACGCGCGCGACCGGCCGCTCGACGGGACATCCGGTGCGTGCCCTCAAGAGCCCCTTCACCAACGCGTATGCCAAGAACGAGGCGGCGGGCGCAAGCCCCGAGGAGCTTGGGGCCATGGGCACGGGCGCGCTTCGTAAAGCCGCAAAGGACGGTAATTACGAAGAGGGTTCGTATTTGTGCGGACAGATTGCCGGCATGGTCAACAAGCTCCAGAGTGATCGCGAAATCGTCGACGAT
>CABUDB010000085.1 GCA_902490245.1 uncultured Collinsella sp. | reverse complement strand
AATACTCGACAACGATGGGCATGCCCAGGGCGAGGCCGATCACCGCAAACAGAAGCGCGACGAGGCTGAAGAATTTCAGCGGGCGGTAGTCCTTGAACAGCGTGCCGATCATCGCGACGACTTTAATGCCGTCGCTCACGGTATTGAGCTTGGACTCGGAGCCTTCCGGACGGTCGCGGTACTCGATGGGCACATCTTTGATGCGCCAGCGGTGGTCGACGGCGTGGATCGAGAGCTCGGTTTCGATCTGGAAGCCCTCGGAAAGCACAGGGAAGGTTTTAACGAACGGGCGGCTCATGGCGCGGTAGCCGGTCATGACATCATCGAAGCTGTAGCCATAGATCCACTTGATCATGGCGCGGACCAGATTGTTGCCAAAGCCGTGGAAAGCACGCTTGTTTTCCTCGGCGTAGGTGCCGTTGGAAAGGCGGTCGCCTACGGTCATATCGGCCGCGCCGTTGAGGATAGGCTCGCAGAGGGCCTTGGCTGCCTCGGCGGGGTAGGTGTCGTCGCCGTCGACCATCAGGTAGCAATCGGCGTCGATGTCGCGAAACATCTGGCGGCACACGTTACCCTTTCCCTGACGGGGCTCAAAGCGGACCGTGGCGCCGTGCTCGGTGGCGATGCGTGAGGTATTGTCCGACGAGTTGTTGTCATAGACATAGACCGTCGCTTGCGGAAGCTCGCGGTGAAAGTCGTCGATGACTTTGCCGATCGTGAGCGCTTCGTTGTAGCAGGGGATGATGACGGCGATGGATTCAGAATTCACTCAATGCTCCTTATACATTCAATTCTTGAAAGTATAGCCGTTTGGGCTTGGCATCCTAAGATGTGGGTTAGTTCTCCAGTTTTGTTGCGCGAATCGTTTGCATGGCCGTCGGGTCTATACTGTTCGTTTGTCAACGATTACGAGTAAAGGAGTTGCATCCGTGTCGGATCAGACAAAGCAACAAGAAACTCGCAGTCTGCCTGCGACGTTTGCTAAGAACGAATTTGAGAAGGACGCGTTTATCCTTCGTCAGCTGGTTACCAAAGATCAAGTATCGCCGTAGCGTTCTGGGCGTCGCATGGTCGGTGCTCAACCCGCTGCTGATGATGATCGTCATGGCCATCGTGTTCTCGACGATTTTCGCCCAGGGCCGCAATGGCTCAATTACGCCCGAGATGTACCCGCTGTACTTGATCGTGGGTAACGTCACCTTTGCCGTCATGTCCGAGTCTACGAACCAGGCCCTGACGTCGATCGTGGGTGCTGCCCCGCTGCTCAAGAAGGTTAAGGTGCACCGCTGGGTCTTCCCAGTACAGAAGGTGCTCTTCTCGCTGGTTAACTTTGCCTTCTCGCTGGTCGCCGTTGCCATCGTTATGCTGTGGTTCCACGTTATGCCTTCTTGGCACCTTATTCTGCTGCCGGTCTGCCTGCTGCTGCTTATGTGCTTCTGCATGGGCCTGGGCATGATGCTCTCTGCCCTTACGGTCTTCTTCCGCGATGTCATGCATCTGTGGAGTGTTGTCATCACGGCGTGGACTTATATCACGCCTATTTTCTGGACGACCGATTTCGTTGCGCAAATGCCGCATCTCGTGCGCATTCTGGTCTATGCGAACCCCATGTATAACTACCTGCAGTTTATGCGCGATATCTTTCTGTTCCAGACCACGCCCTCGCTTTTGACGTTTGGTATGTGCGTTGCTTGGGCGGTTCTTGCGCTTGCTATTGGCTACACCGTGTTCCATAAGTCCGAGCGCAAGTTCATCCTCTACATCTAAGGAGTGCTGTGATGACTGAATCTGTTGTTGATTACAGCGAGCAGCCTCTGGCTGTCGAGGTCGACGACGTCACCATGATCTTTAACATGGCGTCCGAGTCGCTGACCAACCTCAAGGAGTACTTCATTAAGCTTGCCAAGCATGAGCTGTTCTTTGAGGAGTTTAGGGCGCTTAAGCACATCTCGTTTGATATTCATCGCGGCGAGGTCGTGGGTCTGGTCGGCACCAATGGCTCCGGCAAGTCTACGATGCTCAAGATCATCGCCGGCGTGCTTGAGCCTAGCGAGGGCAGTGTTAGGGTGCACGGTAACATCGCGCCGCTGATTGAGCTTGGTGCCGGCTTTGACCCTGAGCTGACCGCCCGCGAGAACATCTATCTGAACGGCGCCCTGCTCGGCTATACCAAGGAGTTCATCGACGCCAACTTTGACGGCATTATTGAGTTCGCTGAGCTTCAGAACTTTGTCGATATGCCGCTTAAGAACTTCTCCTCGGGCATGGTGGCGCGTATCGCCTTTGCAATCGCGACGATTACCGAGCCCGATATTCTGATCGTTGACGAGACGCTGTCCGTCGGTGATGTGTTCTTCCAGCAGAAGTGTGAGGCCCGCATTCAGCACTTTATCCAGAGCGGTGACGTGACGGTTCTGTTCGTTTCGCACTCCATGGAGCAGGTTGAGCGCATCTGCCAGCGTGCCGTTTGGATTGAGAAGGGTGACCTTCGCATGGACGGCCCGGTCGATGAGGTCTGCAAGGCGTATCGCGAGCAGTTCAACTAGGTTATAATTACTTGCGCCCGACAGGCTTGCGCTTGCTTGGGCGTGTGGTTATTTGCTCCATTAGCTCAGTTGGATAGAGCAGGGGACTTCTAATCCCAAGGTCGACGGTTCGAATCCGCCATGGAGCACCATCGTTTATTAAGCCCGGACCGCTTGGTGGTCTGGGCTTTTTTCATCTTGTATGCTGCTGAAGCCGAGCGCGAGCAAGCCGCTGCTGTTTGTTGGGGTTGGCATTTTACTTTTCCAGATGCTCTTTCAACAGCTCTAGCGCATGTGCGTAGCCCTGCAGGCCTTCGCCGGTGATGGTGGCGAAGCAGGCTAGGCGTGCATAGCTCACCTGGCGGAAGTCCTCGCGCGTCTCTACGGCGCTGATGTGCACCTCGACGGCAGGGATGGCGACGGCCTTGAGGGCGTCGAGGATCGCCACGCTCGTATGCGTGTATGCCGCCGGGTTGATGACGATGCCGTCGACCTTGCCGTAGGCCTCCTGGATCTTGTCGACGATGCTGCCCTCGTGGTTGGACTGGAAGACCTCGACCTCGTCGAAGCCCTGCGCAGCGCCTGCCTCCTGGCAGATCTGCACTAAGCGGCCGTAGTTGTCACTGCCATAGATGCCCGGCTCGCGAATGCCGAGCATGTTGAGGTTGGGACCGTTGATGACGAGTGCTTTCATGTTTGCTTCCTTTGCGGTTGGAAAACCACCACAAAGGTGCCTGTCCCCTTTGTGGTGGTTTTGGTTAGAGAGCGGATGGGAGGGTGTCGAGGAGGGCTTGGGCGGTGTTGGCGGCGCAGTCGCGTGAGTCGATGATGTAGTCGGCCCAGGCGCGGTAGCGCGGCATGCGCTGTTCGGCCAGCTTGTCGATGCCATCGCGGGCGGTGATGGGGCGACCCTTGTGGGCGAGTTCGTCGAGCTTACGGTTGAGCATCACGATCTGGCTGTTCTGGTGCAGTAGCGGGTAGTTCTCGTCGCGCGTGACCACGCCGCCGCCCGTGGAAAGCACCAGGCCGCTGCGCTTGGAGATGCCGGCCAGCGCAGCCGTCTCCTGTTCGCGGAAGGCCGCCTCGCCGCGCTCGACGATAAAGTCGGCACAGGGCATGCCCAGACGCTCCTCGAGCGCGCGATCCAAGTCGATGTGCTCTCGCCCCGTGAGCAGGGCAATCTGCTCGCCCACGCGGGTCTTGCCCGAGCCCGGCATACCGATCAGCGCGATGTTCTGTTCGCGGCGTGACAGGCGCTCCGTTACGTCCAGAATGCGCTCACGCGGAGTGACCTGGCCGGTGTAGCGCTCAACGGCTTGCGCCGCCTGGGCCACGAGCATCAGCAGGCCGCCGATGCAGGGGATGCCGCGGCGCTCGGCCTCGAGCATGAGTCCCGTGCGTGCAGGGTTGTAGACAATGTCGATGACGCCCTCGAGCGCATCGAGCCCCTCGAGCGTGCAAGGCGCGTCGGGGCAGTGGGGGAACATACCGGCAGGCGTGCAGTTGACGAGCAACGCGGCGTCGGACTGCTGTGCGATGTTGTCGTAGTTGACCTCGCTCGTGCGGCCGACCGGCACGACGATGGCGCCCAGGTCGCCGAGCACCATGCTGGCAGTGGTGCCGGCGCCACCGGTGGCACCGAGCACGAGGGCCTTCTTGCCGGCAACCTCTACGCCCGACTCCTCGACCAGACACTGAAAACCAAAGTAGTCGGTGTTGTCGCCGCGCAGGCGGCCGTCGGGCAGGCGCGTGATGGTGTTGACGTTGCCCATGCGTTTGGCGAGCGGACTCAGCTCGTCCAGGTACTCCATGACGGTGCGCTTGTAGGGGATGGTAACATTGGTGCCCTCCCACTCGTCGCCCGTCATAAAGGCCTCAAGATCCTCGGGCTCGCGCTCAAATCGTACGTACTCGAGCCCCGCGAGCTCTTTGTAGATGGTCGGGGTGTAGCTGTGGCCCAGCACGCGGCCCAGCACGCCGTAGGGGCGGGTTGCGGCGACATCGGTCATCTAGAGCACCTCCGTGTAACTGCCAAAGTAGGTGAAGCTCTCGCACACGTCGTCGATGGAATCGAGCAGGTCATCGAGGGCCTTGCTACCAAAGGGGCAGTCCAGGTCAAAGTAGAACATAAACTCAAAGTCATGCCCGGGGATGGGACGGCTCTCGAGCTTGATGAGGTTGATATTGAGTGCGTAGAAGCGCTCGAGTGCGCGATAGAGCGCGCCCGGCTCGTTGGCCGTGGTAATCATAAGCGAGGTGCGGTTGGCGCCGGGGTAGACGCGTGGCTCGCGGCTGATGACGACAAAGCGCGTGTAGTTGTTGTCCGAGTCCTGGATGTTGGGCTCCAGCACCTCCAGGCCGTAGAGTGCCGCGCAGCTGCGCGATGCGATGGCGGCAACATCGGTGCGTTCGGAGCTGGCGACCATCTCGGCCGACATGGCCGTGTTGGGGTACTTGGTGGCGTGCAGCTCGTGCGCCTCGATAAAGCCGGCGCATTGGGCAATGGCCTGACCGTGGCTGTAGACCTCGCGTATGTCCGCGAGCTTGGTGCCGGGCTTGACGAGCAAGTTGTGGTCGATCTTGAGGCGCAGCGAGCGCACGATGTGGAAGTCGAACTGGGCGAGCAGGTCGTAGACGGCGTTGACTGAGCCGGCGGTGGAGTTCTCGATGGGCAGCACGCCAAACTCGCAGAAGCCGTCGCGCACGGCGCGCATAACGCCCTCGAAGGTCTCGAAAAACGCGATGTCGGGCACGTCGAAGAGTTTGCACGCGGCGATTTGACTGTAAGCGCCCTCGACGCCCTGGCAGGCGACGGTGGCCGTTTGAGGGAAGGGCGTGTCGGAGGCTGCAGCCGTGGCATGGGCCTTTTGCGACACCGTGATGCCCTTGAGCTCGTTGATGTAGCGCTGCTGCTCGGCCTTGCTCATGCTCATGAGGAGACGGAACAGGGTGATGGTCTGCGCCTCGTAGCGCTCGGGGGCGCGGCTGGCGAGGTTGTTGAGCTTGGAGCGCTCACGGGCGGGGTCGAAGACGGCCTTGCCCATCTCGATTTTTGACTTGGCGACCTCGGTGGCAATGTCCATGCGCTCGACAAAGCTGTTGAGGAGCGTGGTGTCGATGCCATCGATGGCCTGGCGGATGTCAGCAAGGTCCATGGAGACCCCTTTCACGTGTCGGGGGATGTTGAGGGGTTGGTAGTTAGCGCTGGGCGGCGTCTTCGAGGAGGGCGTCCCAGATGGCGAGGGCGGCGGCTGCTTCGGCTACGGGGACAGCTCGGGGGACGATGCAGGGATCGTGGCGGCCGTGGACCGAGAGCTCGGCATTTTCCATAGCGTCCATGTCCACCGTCTGCTGCTCGCGGCCAATTGAGGGCGTCGGCTTTACGGCCATGCGCCACATGACGGGAGCGCCGGTCGAAATACCGCCCAGGATGCCGCCGGCGTTATTGGATTCGACCTCGATCTCGCCGGTCTCGGCATCGATTCGATACGGATCGTTGTTCTCGCTGCCGCGCATGGCGGCCACGGCAAAGCCCATGCCGAACTCCACGCCCTTTACGGCGGGAATGCCAAACGCGATTTGCGCGATGCGGTTCTCGATGCCGTTGAACATGGGGTCGCCGATGCCTGCGGGAAGCCCGTAAATGCCGCACTCCACGATGCCGCCGATGCTGTCGAGTTCGTCGCGCGCGGCTAGGATCTCCTCGCGCATGCGGCCGGCTGCGGCGGCGTCAATGCACGGCAGATCGTTCGTAAGGATCGCCTTGCGGTCGGCCTCGCGATAGACCATATCGTCCATCGGCAGGTCGGAGATGCCGCCGATCTGCGCCACATGCGCCATCACTTTAATGCCGCGGGCCTCGAGTGCCTGCAGCGCAATGCCGCCGGCGATGCACAGGGGTGCCGTTAGGCGGCCGGAGAAATGCCCGCCGCCGGCGACATCGTGCATGTTGTGATACTTCACGCGCGCAGGGAAGTCCGCATGTCCGGGACGGGGCTTGCGGCGCAGCTCGGAGTAATCCTTGGAGCGCGTGTTGGTGTTCTCGATGATTGCGGCGATGGGCGCGCCCGTGGTATGTCCATCGACAACACCGGCGATGATGTGGGCGGCGTCGGCCTCGCGGCGTTTGGTCGCGGTCTCGTCGCGGCCGGGGGCTCGACGGTCCAAAAAGGCCTGCAGCTTCTTCTGATCCACGGCG
>CABUDB010000084.1 GCA_902490245.1 uncultured Collinsella sp. | reverse complement strand
AAACGCCGAGACCGACACCGTCTCTCCCGGTGACACAGCCGAGATCGACGTAGCCGCCGTTGAAGCCAAGCTCAAAGACCCCGGCTCGACCATGAGCTTTGAGCCCCTGACCGAGGAGCGCATCGAGACCGACTCGACCTATGATGCCGGCACCACCACGCAACTCATGTGGGGTGCCCGCTCCGACGTTGGCTGTGTGCGCCCGCACAATGAGGATTCCTACCTGGTGCAGTCGCCGCTCTTTTGCGTATGCGACGGCATGGGTGGTCACGCTGCCGGCGAGGTAGCCTCTTCCATCGCCGTTGAGACTATTGCCAAGACGGCCCCGCAGTCCGCCGACGCCGCACGCCTGGCGGCAGCCGTCGAGGCCGCTAACGCCGCCGTAATCGAGGCCGCCTTGAATGGCCTGGGCAAGCCCGGCATGGGCTGCACAGCCACTTGCGCCTATATCGAAAACGACACGCTCGCCATCGCCCACGTGGGTGACTCTCGCGCCTACCTGCTCCACGAGGGCACGCTCATCCGCGTGACCCGCGACCACTCCTACGTGGAGGAGCTCGTGGACGCCGGCGAGATCACGGCAGATGAGGCTCGCGTCCACCCCAACCGTTCGGTCATCACCCGCGCGCTGGGCTCGGACCCCGCTATGTATGCCGACCACTTCACTCTGCATATCGAGGAAGGCGACCGTCTGATCCTGTGCTCCGACGGCCTTTCGAGCATGATTCCCGATAGCGATATCGAGAACATCGCCACGCAGTCCTCAACCGCGCAAATCTGCGTCGACAACCTAGTGGACGCGGCGCTTGCCGCCGGCGGCCACGACAACGTGACCGTAGTAGTCGTTGACCTGGTTGACGATGGCGTTATGCGCGAGGCGCAACGCGTGCGTCGCCGCAACGTCACCATCGGCGTCGTCTTAGGTCTCGTCTTGGTGCTGGCGGCTTCCATCTGGGCCTACACGGGTGTCACCGGCTCGTACTACCTGGGTACCTACCAGGGCAATGTCGCCGTCTGGCGCGGCCTGCCCGGCAAGCCACTCGGACTCAAGCTCCACTGGCTCGAAAGCGAAACCAGTATTAAGCTGTCCGACCTGCCCGAAGACACGCAAAACCGCCTCAAGGCGGGCATTCCGCAAACAAGTGTCGACGATGCGCAGGACACGATATCCAAGTACCGCCACCAGATCGACGAGGAGCAGACCCGCCAGGTGATTGACGCGCAAACGATTCGCGACAACACCAATCAGGGATCGACCTCCGAATCAGATTCCGAGAAAACCGCCGAACAGTCCGCCGAGGCCGAAACCTCCGAAAAGAACTAGAAAGGGAGTGCCGCTTATGAGTCGCCGCAACACCGAGCTGCTCTTGCTCATCGCCTCGGCGTTCCCCGTCATCCTGCTGTATGCGATGTACGTGCTCACCGCGGGCGCCGCCATCTCCTTTGAGACGCTCGCCGTGCCGATCGGCCTCTTTGCCGCCTTCGCCGCGGCACATATCGCCGTGCGCATCTTGGCGCCCGGCGCCGACCCCGCCATCCTACCCATCGTATTTATACTTTCGGGCATCGGTATCACGTTCGTGACACGCCTCGCCCCCGCTCTCGCCATCTCACAGCTCATCATCCTGTTTGTCTCGGTGGCGCTCATGGTGGGAACGCTTGCACTGGTCAAAAACCTCGACGTGGTTATGCGCTACAAGTACACCTTTGGCATCATCGGCATCATTCTGCTGATGCTGCCCATCTTTATCGGCACCACGATCTCGGGCTCCAAGCTGTGGATTCGCATCGCGGGCTTTACCATCCAGCCCGGCGAGTTCGCCAAGGTCTTTATCGTCCTGTTCCTGGCCGGGTACCTGGCCGAGAACCGCGAGCTACTCTCCATCTCCAACCGCAAGATCCTGGGCTTTAAGATCCCTCGCCTGCGACTGCTGCTGCCGCTGTTTGCCGTGTGGGGTGTGTGCCTGCTCGTCGTCGTCTTCGAACGCGACCTGGGTTCGGCCGTGCTGTTCTACACCATCTTCTTGCTGATGCTCTACGTTGCCACGGGGCGCTTTTCGTATGTCGTTATCGGCCTTGCGCTCTTAGCCGTTGGAGCTGTGGGCGCCTACAAGTTCCTGTCTCACGTTCAGGTGCGTTTCCAGGTTTGGGTCGATCCGTTTAAGGACGCCCAGGGCCAGGGCTACCAGATCGTCCAGTCGCTCTTCTCGCTTGCCGATGGCGGCCTGGTCGGTGTTGGCATCGGCAACGGCATGGCCAACAACATCCCCGTCGTCGAGTCCGACTTTATCTTTTCGGCTATCGGCGAGGAGATGGGCCTTTTGGGCGGCGGCGCCGTGCTCATCCTGTTTATGCTTTTTGCCGTGCGTGGCCTCACCACGGCTGCCCGCGCTAAATCCGACCTCGCCGCCTTTAGCGCCACCGGTCTTACGGCAGCCATCAGCTTCCAGGCCTTCTTGATCGTTGGCGGCGTAACCCGCCTGATCCCGCTGACCGGCGTCACCCTGCCCTTTATGAGCCAGGGCGGCTCCTCGCTGCTGGCAAGCTTTATCATCGTCGCGCTCCTGCTGCGCGCCGGTGACGAGGCGACCGGACGCGAGGCCGAGCTTACCGGCACCGGCACCATGGCCGCCATCACCGATGATCAGGTCGCATCTGCCGCCGCCCCGACGGGCACGCGCTTTGCCACCTCGTCTTCCTACGGCAGCGGCAGCCATTCCGTCGGCTCGCGCATGCGCCGTCGCCTGCTCGACACGCCTGAATCCGGTGTGCTCGGCCGCGTTGCGCTCGCCAACCGTCTAACCCGTGCGGTGCTCGCCTTTACGGCGCTGTTCGCCATCCTTATCGGCAACCTCACCTATGTCCAGGTCATTAAGGCCAAGGACTATCAGGACATGCCGACCAACAACCACACCATCGCCCGCTCCAAGTACATCCAGCGCGGCTCCATCATCACGTCCGACGGCGTGACGCTGGCCGAGTCGCTGCAGCAGGAGGACGGCACCTACGTACGCTCCTACCCCAACGGTAACCTGGCAGCGCACGTGGTTGGCTACGTGAGCCAGCAGTATGGCACCACCGCCATCGAGAGCGTCATGAACGACACGCTCACCGGCTCCAAGGATTACTCCAGCTGGAACAACGCCATCGCGTCGCTCGCGGGCCAGACCCAGCCGGGCAACACCGCCAAGCTCACCATTGACTCGCGTATCCAGACGGCGGCCGAGCAGGCGCTCAAGGGCTTTAAGGGCGCTGTAGTGGTCATCGACCCGCGTACCGGCGCGGTGCTCGCATGTGCCAGCTCGCCCACCTACGACAACACCAACATCGACGCCCTGTTGCAGGCGGGCGGCGGCGAGGACGGCTCTATGTACAATCGCGCCATGGATGCGCTGTACACGCCGGGCTCCACGTTTAAGGTCGTTACGCTTTCCGCGGCACTCGAGACCGGCACCGCCAGCCTTACCAGCACCTACCAGGCGCCCGGCTCCATGGACATCGGCAACGCGCCGGTCACCAACTATGCCAACGAGAGCTACGGCACCATCAGCCTGCAGCAGGCCTTTGCCGTGTCTTCCAACGTCGTCTTTGGCCAGGTGGCAAACGAAGTTGGCGCAAACACGCTCGTGCAGTTTGCCAACGCCTTTGGCTACGGCCAAAAGCTCGGCCAGGACCTGACCTCCGCGGCCTCCATCATGGCCGACCCGTCGCTCATGACCGAGTGGGAGACCGCCTGGGCCGGCGCCGGCCAGCCTGTCGGCATGGACCACACGCCCGGGCCGCAGACCACCGTCATGCAAAACGCCGTGATTGCCGCCGCCATCGCTAACAGCGGCGTGGTCATGGACCCGTACTTTGTAGCCCAGGTACTCGCCCCGGACGGAACCGTGGTCAAGACCACGCAGTCCCGCTCGCTGGGTCAGGCCGTCAGCTCTGCCACGGCCGACCAGGTCAAGCAGGCCATGCTTGCCGTCGTCCAGTCCGGCACCGGCACCGATGCCCAAATCCCCGGCGTCAAGGTCGCCGGCAAGACCGGCTCGGCCGAAACCGGCGGCACCAACGTCAACTCGATGTTCGTTGGCTTTGCACCTTACGATTCACCCACGGTCGCCATCTCGGTGGCCTTGGAGGATTACGACAAACACGACGTCAAGGCGGCCAAGATTGCCGGCATCGTCCTGACCGCGGCGCTCGCCGCACAGGGAGCGTGATGCCCATGATCGAATCGGACACCCGAGGCGCGCCGCGGCCGAAGAGTTAGCGGCAACGCGCCACACGGCCCCAGCGGCCACATCGTAGGTACTACACACATCGTTGAGCGAATAGTTATGTTAGGAGCAGGAATGGAACAGAGGGTCCTCGGGGGAAGATACCTCCTCAAGGATAAGGTGGGAACAGGCGGCATGGCGACCGTCTACCGTGCACAGGACCAGGTCCTCGACCGCACGGTAGCCGTCAAGATCATGCTGCCACAGTATGCTGGCGACGCAACCTTCGCCGCACGCTTTAAGCAGGAGGCACAGGCAGCAGCCGGTCTCTCCTCCCCCTATATCGTGGGCGTCTACGATTGGGGCAAGGACGGCGACACCTATTACATCGTCATGGAGTACCTGCGCGGCACTGACCTTAAGAGCGGCATCAAGAGCCACGGCGCCCTCGACCCCAAGAAGGTCGCCCAAATCGGCTCGCAGATCAGCTCTGCGCTTTCGGTCGCCCACAAGCACGAGATCATCCACCGCGACATTAAGCCGCAGAACATCATGGTGCTGCCCGACGGCAACATCAAGGTCATGGACTTTGGCATCGCGCGCGCCAAGAACAGCCACCTCACGCAAGACAACAACGTGCTGGGAACCGCCCACTACGTCAGCCCCGAGCAGACCCGCGGTCAGGACCTCGGCCCCACCTCGGATATCTACTCGCTGGGCGTCGTGATGTATGAGTGCGCCACCGGCCGCGTTCCCTTTGACGGTGACGACGCCATCTCGGTCGCACTCAAGCAGGTCAACGAGCTGCCTATTCCGCCGAGCCAGATCAACTCCGGTGTCGACGCCGACCTTGAGCGCATTATCCTTAAGTGCATGGAGAAGGACCCGGCAAACCGCTTCCAGACCGCCGACGAGCTGCGTCAGGTGCTCAACAGCTACCTGTCGGGCCGTGCCGTAAACATCTCGGAGCCCACACGCATCATCGGTGCCCCCGGTGAGTTGGGCGCCACCAAGACTCGCGAGCTTTCCGATCAGACGCGCGCCATGGTGCGTCCCGTCTCGGGCGTGAGCGGCCAGAATACCGCCCGTAGCTCGGTTTCGGGCTCCACCGGCTCCTACGAGGTCGAAAAGCCCAAATCCAACAAGAACAAGATCATCGCCGCCGTGGTGGCGGCCGTTGCCGTCATCGGCATCGTGGTGGCCTTTGCCACAGGACTCTTTGGCGGCGAGCAGGTCACCGTTCCCGATGTACTGGGCAAGGACCAGCAGACTGCCGTCGAGCTGATCAAGGAAGCCGGCCTCGAGGTCGGCACCATCGACCAAAGCTACAACGACGATGTCGACGAGGGCAAGGTCGCCGAGCAGACGCCCAACGGCAACACCAAGAAGGCCAAGGGCACTAAGGTGAACCTGGTAATCTCCAAGGGCCCCAAGCCCTCCGAGAAGGTCGAGGTTCCCCGGCTGGTCGGCCTGACCAAGGACCAGGCAGAAGCCGCGCTGGCAAGCGTTGGCCTGAAGGGCAACGCCTCCGAGGAGGCCAACGAGGCCGATGAGGGCCAGGTCTTTGAGCAGGGCACCGAAGCCGGTAAGGAAGTCGCGAAGGGCACGACCATCTCATACAAGGTCTCGAGCGGCCCGGATACCACGTCCGTCCCCGACCTAACCGACATGACCGAGGCCCAGGCGCGCAACGCCCTCGATATGGCAGGCTTTGGCGTCGACGCGAGCTACCAGGAGAACGACTCGGTTACCGAGGGCACCGTGATCAGCTGGAACCCCAGCGGTAAGCAGAAGCCCGGCGCCACGATTACCGTCGTCATTGCCAAGAAGTCCGGCAAGGCCAGCGTTCCGGGTAACCTGTACGGCAAGAGCATCTCCGCCGCCGTTACCGCGCTCAACAACGCCGGGTTCTACAACATCGCATTCTGCGATCAGAACGGTAACCCCGTGAGCGGCAACGAAAACGCCACCGTTACGGGCGTCTCCCCCACCGGCAAGCAGTCTACCGACAGCACGATTACGCTGACGGTTGCACTTTCTGGCTCGGGTTCGGGTTCAGGCACGAGCACGGGCGACGATTCCGGTACGACCAACTAGTCGCCGCCCCACCGCCCATTACGGCTCCCGCCGCAAACATATTCGCTCACAGGCGCCCGCTTGCTCCCCCAGCAAGCGGGCGCTTCGTTTTTGACATGACATGAACCAGAAGAGCCCGGTACCGTGACGGTGTACCGGGCTCGATCAATCTCTGGTGTCCCCGGGCTGATTCGAAAACTCCCCCCCCCCGCGGGGAAATTGGTGACGCGGGTGTCGACGGTCCTAATCCGTCGGCAGCTCCCACAAACCAGAAACGGCGCCGCTCTCGCGACGCCGTTATAATCTTCTGGTGCCCCCGGGCGGATTCGAACCGTCGACACCCGCTTTAGGAGATATGATTTAATGCTACCCCCTACCATTCATCAAGCATCATTGAACATCATATAACCGCAGATAAATATAGCAGTTTGTGTCTTTTGCCTCCGGTAGCTGCGCCT
>CABUDB010000083.1 GCA_902490245.1 uncultured Collinsella sp. | reverse complement strand
CGTAAAACATGGGACAGGTAGCAGCTAATTCAAAATTAAGGTCAATAAATGAAACGACCCCGGTTGCATATTCTGCAACCGGGGTCGTTCGATGTTTCACATGAAACGTTTTGGGGTGCGACTCCCCTATGCGTTCTTCTGAACTTTGAAGCGCTGCTTCAGCTGTCCGCAAGCGGCGTCAATATCGTTACCACGGGAGTTACGGATCGTGGTCTCGATGCCACGGGACTCAAGACGACTCTGAAGATCCTCAACCTTATGAATCGGCGACGGCTTGAGCGGGCTGCCCTCGATGTCGTTAAGCTGAATGAGGTTAACGTGGCACAGCGTTCCCTCGCAGAAGTCGCAGAGCGCCTGCATCTCGGGGTTGGTGTCGTTGACACCCTCAATCATGGCGTACTCATAGGTTGGACGGCGGCCAGTCTTTTCTGTATAGAGCTGGAGCGCCTCGTGAAGCCGAAGCAGCGTGTACTTCTTAACGCCCGGCATGAGCTTGTTGCGCGTCGACTGGATAGCGGAGTGCAGTGAGACGGCGAGCGTGAACTGCTCGGGAATATCGGCAAACTTCCGAATTCCAGGAATAACGCCGCTGGTAGACACAGTAAGGTGACGTGCTCCAATGCCGATGCCGTCGGGGTCGTTGAGGATGCGCAGCGCCTTGAGGACCTCGTCGTAGTTGGCAAACGGCTCGCCCTGGCCCATGAACACGACGCTCGTTGCGCGCTCGCCAAAATCGTTGGAAACGTGGAGCACCTGGTCAACGATCTCCTGGGCAGTCAGCGAACGCTTGAGACCGTCGAGGCCGGTGGCGCAAAAAGCGCAGCCCATGCCGCAGCCTGCCTGGGTGGATACGCAGACGGAGAGCTTGTTGCGACGGGGCATACCGACAGTCTCGACTGAGATGCCGTCGTGATACTCGAGCAGGTATTTACGGGAGCCGTCCTTGGAGACCTGCTTGGTGAGCTCGGTCGGCGTGTCAAAGGCAAAAGCCTCTTTAAGCTGCTCGCGGAAAGCCTTGGGAAGGTTGGTCATATCGTCAAACGAACAAACGTTCTTCTCAAAGACCCATTCAATAAGCTGTTTGGCGCGGAAGGTGGGCTGGCCAAGTTCGGCCACGAGCTCGCGAATATCGTTTTGGCTCAAGTCGCGAATGTCCTGAGATTTAGTCCTGGGATTCATGGAAGCCTTTCGATTTTGGGGAAACGTAGACGGTATCGCTACAATATGGTATCAACTGCAAAAATTATAGAGGATGATTCTGCCCATGCCGGGTAAAAGCCTAGAGAACATGCACGTAGCGGTCTTGGCGGGCGGTCATTCCGCTGAGCGTGAGATCTCGCTCAATTCGGGAAAAAACGTCGTGGTGGCCTTGAAGGAGGCAGGCTACACTTCGGTGGAGCTGCTCGACACGGCCGCCGATGACTTTATGGTAACCATGGCGACCGGTGGCTTCGATGTGGCGTTTATCGCCATGCACGGCGCCGGCGGCGAGGATGGTGCCATGCAGGGCGCCATGGAGACCTTGGGTATCCCCTACACGGCCTCGGGCGTGCTTGCCAGCGCTTGCGGTGCCGACAAGGAGGTCTCTAAGCTCCTGTACGCCAAGGCGGGCATTCCCATTGCCCCCGGCCTCGCGCTCGAGGTGGGCGATGAAGTCGATATCGATCATATCGTCGAGGTTTGTGGTGAGCGCTGCTTTGTGAAACCGGCCGTCAACGGTTCCAGCTATGGCATTTCCCTGGTCCATGAGCCCTCCGAGCTGCCCGCGGCAATCGCCAAGGCGTTTGAGTACGGCGACAAAGTGCTGGTCGAGAAGTGCATCGAGGGTACCGAGATCACCGTTGGCGTATACGGCGAGGATGACGTGCGCGCCCTGCCGATTGTCGAGATTCGCAAGCCCGAGGACTGCGAGTTCTACGATCTGGACGTGAAATATGTCGACCCTACGGACATCCATCGCATTCCGGCGCAGATTTCACCCGAGAACTACGCTCGTGCCCAGGAGCTTGCCTGTGCCGCTCACAAGGCCCTCGGTTGCCTGGGCATCTCGCGCAGCGATTTTATCGTGAGCGAGGACGGCCCCGTTATCCTCGAGACCAATACCATTCCCGGCATGACCGATACGTCGCTGTATCCGGATGAGATTCGCCACACCGACGACATGACGTTCCCGCAGGTCTGTGACAGCCTGATCCGTATGGGTCTTCGTCGAGCGGGCATTGCATGCTAATCGAGGACGCGGTTTCGTCAGGGACGCCGCAGTTTGTCATCGACTCCTATGCCACGCTTGCCGAACGCGCCAAAACGCAGTCCTTCGGCCTTATCGAGGAAGATGTGATTGTCCTCGATACCGAGACCACGGGTCTTTCGGTGCAGGACAATGAGCTGATCGAGATCTCGGCGGCCCGTCTTTCGGGCCGCGAGGTCGTCGACCGCTTCGATACCTTCGTGCATCCCAAACAGCTGATTCCCGCCGAGATTACCGAGCTCACGAGCATTACAAATGCCGATGTGGCAGATGCCCCGTCGGCCGTTGAGGCCGTCGCCGCTCTCGCCGATTTTGTCGGTGGTTGCCCGGTGATCGCACATAACGCCACGTTCGACCGCTCGTTTATCGAGTCGGTCAAAGGCGGCGTCAACGTGAGCGATATCTGGATCGATTCGCTGGCGCTGTCGCGCATCGCGCTTCCGCGCCTGGCCTCGCACAAGCTGTCTTTTATGGCCGATCTGTTTGGCTGTGACTCGGTATCACACCGTGCCAATGCCGACGTCGACGCCCTGTGTGGCGTATGGCGCGTGTTGCTCGTGGCGCTCACCGACTTGCCTCAGGGCCTTATGGCGCGCCTAGCCGACATGCATCCGGACGTGCCTTGGTCCTATCGTCCTATCTTCTCATTCTTGGCAGGGCAGAACCCTGGTTCTATCCTCTCTCTCAGCGCCGCTCGTGCTGACGTCCTCAAGGCCGATCGCGCCGACGATCGGGTGGACGCCGACGAACTGCCGGTCCTCAAGATGCCGAGTCGTGAGGAGATTGAGGCAGACTATGCGCCAGGTGGCCTGGTCAATCGCATGTATCCTACCTACGAGCCGCGTGATGAGCAGATCGCGATGGCGCTCGAGGTCCGCGATGCGCTGGTCACGGGCACTCATCGTGTAATTGAGGCGGGCACGGGCGTCGGCAAATCGATGGCCTATCTGGTGCCTTTTGCCGAGGCAGCGCGCCGTAACAACATCACGGTTGGTATTGCGACCAAATCGAACAATCTTGCCGACCAGCTCATGTACCATGAGCTGCCAAAACTTGCCGAGCAACTGGACGGTGGTCTGTCATTTTGCGCTCTCAAGGGGTATGACCACTATCCGTGCCTGCGCAAGCTCGAGCGCATGAGCCGCAGCCAGGTCGAGATTACCACCAAGCGCGATCCGGCGGACACGCTCACGGCGGTCGCGGTCATTATGGCGTACGTCTGCCAATCAGCCGATGGCGACCTCGACTCGCTCGGCATTCGGTGGCGCAGCGTCAACCGCCCCGACTTTACGACGGCCTCGCGCGAGTGTGCTCGTCGCCTCTGCCCGTTTTTCCCTGATAAATGTTTGGTCCACGGCGCTCGCCGTCGTGCGGCGCATGCCGATGTGGTGGTCACCAACCATTCCCTGCTGTTCCGCAACGTCGCGGCCGAGGGCAGGATTTTACCTCCGATTCGTCATTGGGTAATCGACGAGGCCCATTCCATCGAGCGCGAGGCGCGCCGCCAGTGGGCGCGCGTGGTGTCGGCGGACGAATCACGCGTTCTGTTTGAGCGCCTGGGTGGCTCGAGCACCGGCGCGCTAAGCCAGGTTTCCCGTGATTTGGCAACCTCCGAGGGCTCTACGCTCTATCTGGGCCTTACTGCCAAGGCAACGTCGACGGTTGCGCGCGCGAGCATGGCAATCGCCGACGTGTTCGATGGCGTTCGCGAGCTCGGTCGCCGTGCCCGTGGGGGTTATGACAATGCCAATCTATGGATTGGCCCCGAGCTGCGCGAATCTGACGACTGGCATGATTTCTTACAGTCGGCCTACGCTGCCATCGACGCATTGGAACAAGCTGACAAGAGCGTCGACGCGCTGGTGCAAGCCGTTGCCGCCGACAAGCCCGAGGTTGTTGTCGACCTGGGTGATATCTCGCGCCGCCTGCACGAGCTGGCCGAGAACCTCAAACTCATCATTGATGGCACCGATGAACACTATGTGTATTCGCTGCAGGTCAATCGCAGGCTGCGTGCCGGCGGAGAGTCAATGACCGCAGAGCGCATCGACATTGGCGAGGCCTTGGCAACCGAATGGCTGCCCGAGGTTCACACGGCTATCTTTGCCTCGGCGACCATGACGGTGTCCAAAAGCTTTGAACACTTTAACCACGCGGTCGGCCTCGATCGCATCGGTGCTTCAACATCCTCATCGCTGCACTTGGACTCGAGCTACGACTTCGATTCGAACATGGCTGTAGTCGTTGCGGGCGATATCCCCGATCCGCGCGATCGTGAGAGCTATCTTGCGGCGCTCGAGCGCGTGCTGGTCGACGCCCATCTTGCCATGGGCGGATCGGTGCTCACGTTGTTCACCAATCGGCGCGACATGGAAGACCTGTACGCCCGCGTTGAGCCTAAGATGGCCCGTGCGGGTCTGGAGCTCAACTGCCAGCAGCGCAACTCATCTCCTCGTCGCCTGCGCGACCGGTTTATCAATGAGCCGACCTCGTCGCTTTTTGCGCTTAAGGCCTTCTGGGAGGGGTTTGACGCCAGCGGCGAGACGCTGCGTTGCGTCATCATTCCCAAGCTGCCGTTCTCGAGCCCCACGGACCCGCTCTCGTGCGAGCGCAACCTGCGCGAAGACCGCGCTTGGGCGCGCTATTCGCTGCCCGAGGCGGTGCTCGAGGTTAAGCAGGCGGCCGGCCGCCTTATCCGCTCGTCGACCGATTGCGGCGTGCTGATTCTGGCCGACCCGCGCCTGGTGACGAAGGGCTACGGGAAGAAGTTCTTAACGTCGCTGCCCACGAGCTCCTACCAGCGCATCGAATCGGCGCAGATCGGTCACTATCTGCAACTGTGGCGCGCACACCACGAGCGGCGGCGCTAAAGCGGACAGACGAGGGTTTTTGCCATATCGCACAGACGCTTTGACAGGGCGGGGTCATCCAAGATGCGGATGGCTCCGCCCGCTGCGATTATCTGGCTCAGTAGCCAACGCTCGGAGCCGTAATGCACGGTTACCGTTGCCATGTCTGCCCCGCTGCGCTCGATTAGGGTGATGCCGGCCCAGTCCAGATGCTCCGCCATATCGAATGGCATCAAGAGCTTTGCGCTACGCTGCGTCCGGGCAAGGGAATCGTGGAGGGATGCGACGCCCGGTGTGTGAGGCACGACGGAGTCTTCCGTCAAGGTGAGTCCCTCGATTTTATCCATGCGATAGGTGCGCTGCTCATCGACCGCGATGTCCCAGGCAATCAGGTATGTTTGGTCGCCGTTTACCGTAATGCGCAAGGGGTCGACCAGACGCTCGCGTGGCCGCGCATCGTCCATCGAGCGATACGAGATGCGGCAACGAACACCGTCCTGAATGGCGCAGCTCAGCTGCTGCCAGTGCGACCCGTGGTTGACGGTGTCAAAGACGCGCTGGTTATAGCCGAGCTCTTCGGGCAGAAGGGCATGTCGAATCCGAGCTGCCGTCTGCGGCTCGATCCCCAACGATTCAAGTTCATGGTTGAGCACAGCGCCTTCGGCGGCACTCAGACGCAGCGGTAGCACACGCCCGGCGTCACCGGTGAGGACCACACACTCGCCGTGGCATTCGCAGATGATGCGCGCACCCGATTCTCGGTCCGCGAGCGTCGAGACGATCTCGAGAATCTCGTCGAGCGATACTCCCGTGATGTCAAAGCGGTCGCAAATTTCGGTTCGTGTCATGCCGCTCTCGCCGGCGGCGTAGAGGGCCTCCATGATGTCGATGGCGCGCGAGAGTCTCTGCTCGCTGGTGAGTTTACGCACGGGCATGCTCGTGCACCGTCCTTTCAATGAGGTGGTTCCACGCCTGCTTGAGCGATTTGGGGGCCATGGGCCTCATGCCGTCCATGGCGTGGGCCATGCAAAATGAGGCGGCGGCTTCAAGATTGCGCACGTCAACGGTCCAAGTCCATCCCGCATCGGTATGTGCGAGCTCACCTCGCCCGCGCGTGAGACCGTTGATCATATCGATCTGCGTCTGAGGGGCGAACGAGAACGTGGCTGCAACGGGCGGTCGGTCGGCAAAATCGAATTCAAAGAACAGATAGTCGTTGAGATTGAAGTCCGCAGGGATGGCGTAGGCCTTCGAAGGACGCCAAGCGCGAACGATGCGGTCGCAGCGGAATGTCCTGATGTCGTCGGTGACATTGTCGAGGCCGCAGAAGTACGCCACGCCCTCGCGCTCGAACATGCCGTAGACGCAGACGGTACGCTCTTTCTGCTCACCGCGTCCGTTCTGATATAAAAATCGCAGCGCGCATCGCTCGGCAAAGGCGCTCCATACCGCATCGACGGTGGGAGAGCGGCGGATCGGTGCTTCGTCCGCCGTCGTCCTGCCGGTGAGGTAGGCAATCTTGGAACGAATATCGGCAAGCGGCGCGGCAAAAGTGGATGAGCCGGCCGCTATTGTCTGGTCGATAGCGTTGAGCAGGATATCGGCGTCGTCTGCGGTGATGAGGCCGCCTGCCGCAAACGTGTGCTCGCGGTCGATTGTCCATGAGCTTTCCTCGGTCTCCTGCGCGCCGGCGGGGCGAACCTCCTTGATTAAGATGCCGCGTTCGAGCAGTTTGTCACGATCGCGCCGAAACTTGCGCT
>CABUDB010000082.1 GCA_902490245.1 uncultured Collinsella sp. | reverse complement strand
AAGAAATTTTATTGTACGCTGTTGAATACTGTTGCACACTGTTGAAAGGTTGTCCTCCTTAATCAATCTTGAAGAAAAAGGCGGCGCGCGCCGCAGAGCCCATGCCCCTGCGGTGCGCGCCAAAAACAGCGCGCTTCCCTGTCCCTAACGGATCAGCTGGCGGCGCTTATCGGACAGGAATACGCCGGCGGCCACCAGGACCGTGCCGCCGATCACGAAGGTCTCACCCAGCAGCTCGGACGCATCGCCCGTGGCGGGCATCGCCGTCTGCCAAGTCGTGGCCTCGGTCTTTGCCTCCGCATGCTTGGCCTGGTACGTCACTTGCGTGACGGGCTGGGTCTGCTCGCCGTTTCCGCGGTCGGCGGCCTCTTGGCGAGCGATCTCGGCGTTAAGCTCGGCAATAGCCTGGTCGAGCTCGACCTTGGCGGCGGTGTAGTTGGCGAGCGCCTCCAAGTATGCCGGCGCCACGGCATCCGTCGCAGCCACGGCGGCATCGAGCTCGGCCTTGGCGGTCGCGGCACGCTCGGCGACATCGTGGGCCGCAGCGATCTTGGCGTTGAGCGCCTCGTCCGCATCGTCAGTGCTGCCGTTGACAATGGCTTCGGCAAGATTGATTCTGCGCAGGCGGTCAACCGCGGCGGCAGAGGCGTCGCGGGCGGCAGTCGCATCCGCCACGGCATCGTCAGCCTCCACCACGTCATACTCGGCATCGCTCACGGCCATCGCCGCTGCATCGAGCGCGGCATCGGCAATCGCTTTGTCCCCAGTGGCCTTGGCAAGTGCTGTGGCGGCATTCTTAAGCTGAGAGGCGCGGGCGGCAGCTGCATCAGATTTTGCCTGAGCCGTTGCCACGACGGCATCGGCATCGCTTACAGCCCGCTGCGCCATATCGAGCTCCGCCTGAGCGTCAGCAGCATCGATATCTGCCTGATTGGCATCGCCTTGGGCAACAGCGAGCTCAGCCTCCGCTTCGCGCTGATTGGCACGGGCGTCTTCGAGCACAGACGATGCCGCATCAAACGCACGCTGAGCAGTGACGATATCGGCTGAGTACGCCGCCAGCTCATCCTGAGCCGCGGCAAGTGCATCCTGCTTGTCGCCAACGCCGGCACGAGCGGCGTCCAGCGCGCGCTTGGCAGCAGCCACCTTGCCCTTGGCAATGTCGAGCTCGCCAGACTTGGCGGCCACGGCGTCCTGCGCTGCCGCAACAGCGTCGTTGGCAGCGCTCAAATCGGCGCGAGCATCGCTGACGGCACGCGCGGCGGCGTCAGCTGCAGCCTGCTTTTGCGCCACGGCGGCCTGGGCTTCCGAGACCTTGGTGGCCGCGGCATCGATGTTGGCGGCAGCGCGCTCAACCTGGGCTTGCTTTGCCGCAGCGGTTTGCGATGCTGCGTCCACCTTGTTGCCGGCATCGTTGGCAACGCCCTGCGCCGCAGTAAGCTCCTTGCGCGCCGCATCCACGCCTTGCTCGGGATTTGCCAAAGAGTCGCACCACGCGTTCAACGCAACCTCATACTCAGCAACCGTCATCGGATTGACGTTGTACGGCTCGTACCATCGACCAGAATATACGAATGTCTGCGCCTGCGTGCTCCGACCGTACAGCGTCCCACGCGTGCAAACGCCCATGCCCGTCACGGTGTAGCTGGGATCGATTACGTTGATGTAATGGCCGACCGAATCACCATGCTTCGCGGCGTAGGTATCAATCTCGGAACTATGCGCCGTATAAAAATCGTAAGCGGCCTTTCCCGTAAGGCCCGTCGCGCCCAGCGAGGCGGCAGCAGCGTCAAAGACGGCCTTCTCCTGATCGACCCACTGCTTAAACGGATTGCTTCCGTAGTTCCACGCCACATTCTCGCCCACGTTAAACTGCTGAGCGTGCGCGACCTTCGTATCGGAGAAGTTCGCATCGGCAATGGCGGTCGCCATCATGGCATACGTCACCTTGAGCTCACCCAGGCCAACGCTCGCGCGATACTCGTTGCACGCCTTGAGCCACACGACCGCCTGCTTCATGTTGGCCAGGCTCGTCGCATCGGCCTCCTCGCCCACCTTGTTGTAGCTAGCGAGTTTGCAGTTGAGGATGATATCTGCCGCGTCGTTGGCGCCCACGCCCTTAAAGAACGCGATAGCACCCTGGCGGTAGTTCTCCGCCGATGCATTCGCCGTTGCCTGAGCGGCATCGAGCTTGGCCTGGGCCTGAGCCACAGCCTGGTCGGCCTGCTGCTTTTGAGCCGTCGCCTGATCGAGCGCCTTGTCGGCAGCGTCTTTCTCGTCCTTTGCTGCCGAAAGCTTGGCCTGGGCATCGGCCAGCTCCGTGAGCGCGGAGGCATGATCGGTCTTGGCCTGGTCGAGGGCGGCGTCGGCTGCTGTCTTGGCGGCAACAGCGGCACCCAGCTTGGACTGGGCTTCGGCAGCGACCTGTTGCTGATCGGCAACTGCCTGCTGTGCAGTCTGCACCTCGCCCTCGGCGGCACTCACCTCTTGCTCGGCAGCAGCAAGCTCATCCTCGCGCTGCGACTGCGTGGCCTTGGCGGCCGCCAGCGCCTCGGACGCAGCGTTTACCTTTGCCTTAGCGTCCTCGTACTCCGGGCCCGCAGCGCCCTGCTCGGCTCGATCCAGATCGGCCTTGGCCGCGTCATAGCTCGCCTGTGCGGCGTCCACGTCCGCATCTGCCGCGGTCTTTGCCTGCTGAGCTGCCGAAAGCTTGACCTGCGTATCCTGCTGCTTGGCAGCGGCGTCATCGGCGGCAGCCTGAGCATCCGAGAGCCTGGTCTGCGCATCTTCGGCCTGTTGCTTTGCCTGCTCCAAATCGATCGCCGCCTGCTCTGCGGCAGCCTGGGCGGCGGCTACGGCCTCGGGCGTGGCATCGGATGCAGCGGCCTGTGCGGCCTCGAGCGCAGACTGGGCATCGCTTGCCGCCTTCCGGGCGGCAGTCAGGGCTTCGTCCTTGTCCGTCAGGTTCTTCTTGGCGGCATCGAGCGCAGCCTGAGCGTCCTCAAGCGTCTTGACATCCAAATCGGCCTTGTCTTGCGCAGCGCCCAGCTGCTTTTCCAGCTCGGCCGAGGCAGCAGAGGCCGCGCTATCGCTTGCACCGCGGGCCGCGTCATAGGCGCCCTGCGCCCGCTGCTGGTTGGCGGCAGCGGCATCGTAGGGAGCAGCAGCCGCTTCCAGATCGGCCTTGGCAGCAGCAGCTTTGGCGCGCACCGCATCAACTGCAGCCTGCAGGTCGGCGACCTTTTGCGCCGCAGACACAGCACCCGCGCCAGCACCGGCGGCCGCAGCGCTCGTCAGCGGCGACATCACCGCAGCCGTTGCGCCCGCAGCGCCAATGCCATCCGCACCCTGCGCCGCCGCGGCCAGGGGCGACAGCAGCGAGCCGCCCGTCATGGCAATCGTCGCCGCAGCAACTGTCGCCACGCGTCCAGCCGCCTTGGCCTTACCCAAAGCCTTGCCGTTCATGTCCTTATTCATGTTCTTGCTCATTGCCGATTCCTTCCCACGGTGAGCCGTTGTTTGCCACAGATAGTCGATCCAACTTGCCCCATTAAAAAGAGGTGATAACGGGGTAATTAAATTGAGCGAATTGAATCGTGATGAAACTGATCTCCGCAAAAGCCAAACTCATAGTTCCGCTCGCGCTCAATCTCATCTAAATACTCGAGTTCTTCGCCGCATGGCTTCTCTTCATCTAGAAATACAAGCCCGTTCTCTGCGCGAGAACCGACAGTGCAACCAAGGATAGTCTCGAGATTAATGTAACTACTATTATCGTTGTTAAAGGAGAAACTGCTGGTGCTCATGCTCAAGTCCCGTCTACATAAACTCAAATTGCTGTGCTTGGCCTCTTTTAGAGACCCCATCTCATACGCTATGACTGCAGTATATGCGCTCCGCTTGTATGTTGCAAGAACAATTTTATTTTTCTAACGCATATAACGGATATTCATTTCTGTAAACCGCCTCGCTCTCCCCCGCCGCTCCCTCACTTGTTTTGTTGCATGTGTTGAATACCATCCCGTGCGGACAAAAACTCACGCGAGGTGGTTGAGGTGGCGGCGTCTATGCCGCCGAGAAAGGGAAAGAAAAGAAAGAGAAACAGTCGGCGATTACTCGCACGAAGCGAGCAGCTTCTTAAGATCGCACTCCAATGCCTCACGCTCCTCAACGTCCATCACTGCAAGGGCGACACGCATCAGGGACACCTTGGCGGCAAGCTCCTTAACCTGGTCGGGGCGCTTGCTAAAGTGGTCGTAAATCCGCAGGGCCTCCCCGGCCGCCAGGTACTGCCACTTTTCCAACGAAGGCTTTTCGGACCTGCTCATGGCATCGACCCACTCGCCAAGACCCTGAAAACCGTTGCCCGTAGTCGTGCCGTTCATAACCACATCGAGCGGGCTCAGCAAGCAATCGGGCGATTTTTTGTACACCAATTTGGTGAGCATAAGCACCTGGGCAAGGTTGCGATACTTGTCCTGATCGGCATAGAGCACGTCGTTGTAGCAGGCGCACGCCTTAAGCAGCTCGTGGGCGGCAATGCGCTCCGGCCCATCAAACGGAACGCCGCGCAACAAGACCCCAGCAAGATCGAATGCTTTGCCGCCCTGCACGATCTTGTCGAGCGCCGAGCCGTCCATCAAATCCGCCAGCCAAGCAAGCTCGGGCTGATACGGCCTATGCTCGTCCTTGTCCTCATGCTCCATCCAGCTGTTCACCAGCGCCAGGGCTTCAATCTCCCTCCCGTTCAGAAAGGGCGAATTCTCCCCCATCTCTTCCTGCAAAAAACCCCGCGGCTCATGAGAGCGCTCGTACGCAACCGCAAGTTCCCCGTCGCTCACGACCAAGGTCGCACGGGAAATATAGGTATCTTCCCGCATGTCCCTCCAGGCGTACATCATAAGGGGACGCAGCTGACGGAGCATGCCGCGCGCGCCGGCACCTTCCTTAACCGCGCGCTTCGCCGCAAGGCGAGCAGCATCTGCCGTCAGCTCCATCTTGGCGCCATTTCCCATCATATTGTTGTGCTTGGGTAGGTACTGTTCATACGCAATCTGGACCAGATCGTCCACGCTCAAGGCGTTAAAGTTAATCACCGAGCCAATGCGCCCGCACAGCTCGGACATAATACCCCAAGTCTCAACATCCTCGATGGTCGCACTGTCTCGCAGCTCGTTTGCCGATTTTGCGGCGGTGCGCACGGCGGCATACGAGGATCCGAAGCCGACCGTGGTGCCAGACTTGTCACCCAGGCGCTTGCGCACCAGAGCGTCCAAGCCCATAAAGGCGCCGCCCAAAATGCAGACAACCTGATCGAGGTTGAGTGTCTTAATAGCCGCACTCTTGGAGGTATCACATTCGAACGGCATCTCCCCGCCTTCCAAAAGCTTAAGGAACGACTGCGATGGACTAAAACTCGATGCAACTTCTCCCCCATCGGGTTCGACACGAACCGCCTTGTCAAACTCGTCAAAGAGCACCAAACAAATTTCACCGGGATTCGCAGCCTGATAGTCCGCGACCTGCGATAGGCAGTTGATCATGCTGGCACCGCGCCAGCCCTCGCCCGTCATGGTGGAGACATCGAACACGAACAGCTTGAGCCCTGCGGCATCTGCCACGGCCTTGATGGTGTGGGTCTTTCCCGTACCAGTGGAACCCATCACCAAAATGGCGGCGGGCGAAAGAACGTCGCGCGGATCGGCGCCGCGTGCCAACATCACGCAGCGGTTGACCTCAAAGCTCAGCGCCGTCACAAAGGCCTCCAAGCTTCCTTCGTGGCCAATAACACTCTGACGCGTCTGCTCCACCAGACGCGAGGGCGCAATTCGAGTGAGCAGGTCCCGGTAGCGATCGATGTTTCGATACTGCTTCTGAGCCATGGGTGTTTTCCTTTCTATATTGGTTTTCTTACCTATGACGTGGCCCCGAGCCCATAAACTCCTACAGTGCCAGCGATGTCGCCGACTCCAGATAGATCACGTTGCCCGGCTGGGTAAAGACCGGAATGTGGTAGAGCAGCTGCAAAATGCCCTGCTTGAGCAGCGGAAACAGTGTGGGATGCAACACTTCGTACATCAGGGCACCAGCCATAAGAGCGGTAAGTACGGCAAGCAGCAAAAGCTTTTGAGCGTCAGAGAATACCGACATGGTCGTTCCTTTCTTTATGCGAGATATTTGGATTGCGTTGTGGGTTAGCGACTCATAGCGATGGCAATGCCAATAACCGCGATAACCACGGGGATCGCAAGCGATGCAAACAGAATCCCGGCAAAAAGGCCCACCACCAGCGCGCACACGATGATGGCCAGCGTGGTGGGTACAAGCGCAAGCAGAGGAGTAACCACGCAGACGGATGCAAAGCGAAGCCCGTGGAACAAGCACTCATGAGGGAATAAAGCCTTGAGGACCCCTTCGACAATTCGCCACTCGACAATCGTTCCGATGGTTAAGACAACAGCCCAAAGCAGGTAATCATTGGCGCGGGAATCCGAAGCCATCTTTCCGGTAACGCCGGCCCACCAATCAAATACGGCGGCATAGCCCAGCAAACAGACAATCGCACAGACGACGGATGCAAATGCGCCGGCACCCTCAATTACACCGAGCAGCTCGCACATGTCGGATTCGCGCCCTCCCGTTAACAACACGATCCATTTGTGGGCAAGCGCCGCAACAAACGCCGCGCCCAGCACAACCCAGTACACCCTAAACGCCACCAGGCGCCATGAATGGAGCGGGATCACCGTGTTGCTCTCGCTAATCTCGAACATAAACCCGCCGAGCCACGTCGTCAGCAAGCACATCATGTCGACGGCGACCACGTAGAGTACAACCGCAAATACAGTTTGCAGGATAATGCCTATAATTGCCAGCGCAGGTG